>CASECH010000229.1 GCA_949286405.1 uncultured bacterium | reverse complement strand
CCATACTTAATCCCAAAACTTCCTCCATCAAAATTTGAACCAGGTACACTACTCAAAATTATAAATACAAGAACACCACAAATAATACCTGCTACTATAGAACCTAAAATAGAGTGAAATAAATAAAACCAAAAGATTCCAATACCTGATCTTTTCACAGAAAAATCAAAAAATTTGCTCAATATATTCACTTACATAACCTCCTGTAAAATTTCCGTTGATTTGAATTTCTTAGACGAATGAATATCTATGTAAGCTTTTAAAAGATTAAAACAAACTAAACAAACTTTTTCGTTTGCTCTTTCATCATATTCAGAACCTTCGTCTAAGTCTGAAACTAAAAGGCTATAAAGAAAATCTCTAATTTTGTAATGCATAACAGTTTTTAAATTATATCTCTCGTTACAATGCTTACATACAACCCCACCGGTTTGGGACGAAAAATACATATTTTCAGAATTAATTTTATTTCCACAACATAAACAAGTTTCAAATTCTATCCCAAAACCTGAAATTTGCATCATTTTTAACTGAAATTTAATAACAGTTAGTAAAATTTCTACTTTATTCTGTGCATTTGAAATCTTCTCCAAAGCTTTATATAAAAGCTCATACACTTCATTAGAGCATGGATCATCTTCTACCCCAAAATTATTTACTACTTCAGAAACATACATAGAATAGAAAATCTTATCCATATCCTGACGTGTTTTATGAAAAGTATTCAAAGCCTCAGCCTGACAAATTCTATCGAGAGTTTTTCCTTTATACAACATCAACTTATTTGCTACAAAAATATCCATTCTTGCACCAAGTTTGCTTTTAGGTTTCTTAACTCCTTTTGCAACACCTCTAATAAGTCCCTTATCTTTAGAGTACATTACAATAATTTTATCAGATTCACTAAGATTATACGACTTTAAATTTATCGCATCAGTTACAAAATTATTCATTACTATACGTACAACTACCCCATTTATTAATTAAATAGAATTACCAAAAGTTCCATGGTATACTCCCCTTAACATCTGTTGCAATTCAATCTTATTATCTGAATAAGAAACTGCAACTTCTTCAGAAATAAGTTCTTGCTCATATAATTTATAAAGAGAAGCATTCATTGTAATCATATTATTGAAAGAACCTTTTTTAACCAATTCATAAATATCTTCAAGCTTATCTTTTGCAATAAAATCTTTTACTGTCGGAGTAACAACAAGAACCTCACAAGCAGGTCTTCTTCCTGAACCGTTTGAAAGCGGAACAAGTTTTTGAGAAATAGTTCCCCTTAGAATTGATGCCAACTGACTTCTTACAAAATCTCTATCTGAAGGTTCAAACATATTTACAATTCTGTTTACAGTCTGTACAGCATCGTTAGTATGAATTGTTGCAAACACAAGGTGTCCTGTTTCCGCAGCTTTCAAAGCGGCAACGACGGTCTCTTTATCTCTTATTTCACCAATAAATATCACATCAGGATCCTGTCTCAGTGCATACTTTACACCATCTGGAAAACTTGGAGTATCAATAAGAATTTGCCTTTGAGATATTATAGATTTTTTATTAGTAAAAATAAACTCTACAGGATCTTCAACAGAAACAATATGTTTTGGATAATTAATATTTATGTAATCTATTAAAGATGCAATAGTAGTAGATTTTCCAGAACCAGTCGGGCCTGTAATCAGCACCAACCCATTATTCAATGTTGCAAACTGTTCTATTGACTCAGGTAACATTAAATCAGCAACTTTTTTGATCTCATATGGAATTGTCCTTATAACAAGAGCACTTCGACCTAACTGCCTACTTAAATTTACACGAAAACGAGAAACTCCTTTTATCTCATAAGCAAAGTCTAAATCAAAAACAGAATTTACCTTACCTTTAAAAGGAGAAGGAAGAAGAATATCATAAGCTATAGAAATATCATCTTCTGATAATTTTGGCATGTCAACTTTGACGATTTTACCATCTATTCTTATTGCAGGTTTTTCTTCTGCTTGTAAATGCACATCAGAAGCACCTATTGCAACAGCTTTTTTCAAAAAAGATATTATATTAAACTTCAAGCTTTTAACATTTTCTACCATATATAAAGACCTCTCAATAAGAAGAATTATACCACTATTAAACAAACTTGACAATATGTTTACAATCAGTTAACTGATATTATTGCTAAAAAATTTATTAACTATTAATTTATCAAAATAAGAAAATATACTAATAATAAATATTTTTAGAGAATTGTAACAAAAACTTAATAAATTAAATAAAATAGTAAATAAATAAAAAGAAAAAAACTTTATATAAGAGTAAGGGAAATCAAAAATTTAAAAATTGGAAATGGATATTATAAGTTACTAATCAGTTGTTCTAAGTAAAGAAAGCAGATTAAAAAAGAAGTTTTTTTATACTCTCTCTCTTAATATCCTCGTGTTTATTTAATGTTGCCTCAAATGGCAACTTTTTTTT
>CASECH010000228.1 GCA_949286405.1 uncultured bacterium | reverse complement strand
CCCGCAAAAAGAATTATAAGAACTGAAAAAATTAAGCATATGGCAAAAAATCCTTTAGAGATTAATTCGCTTTTTTGTTTAACCCTATCAATTTGCTTTTTGGGTTGTTGAGGAACTTCTTTTTTTTCATCCTCAATATATTCAAATGTGTTATTCCCACATTCGCAATATTCAACTTTTAACTTATATTCTTTTTGGCATTCTTTACATCTGTACATAACAACCTTATTTTAGCACAAATTTAATTAATAATAAAATAGAATTCGCAATCCCATATACGATTAAAAATACTATAAAAATTAGTATTGCAGTCGCAACAGTCCTCGATAGTTCTATTTCTTTGTAATATTTTACTATTCTTTTAAATAAAGGTAATTCCAGAATAAACAATAGTATTATCCAAAAAGCCCAATAAAAATATATTTTCATTTTTGTTGAACCTCTTTTTTTATAATAATTTTTTGGAGTATAAATTTTTTATGCATTTGCGGTTTAAGACTAATAACTGCAAATGTTGCAACGATTAGTAAAATTAATGTGATTAGTGAAATTGGAATAATTTTATTGTTGAACATACCTCATTACCTTTTCAAAATCTGCGTAATCATTAGGAGTGGAGAATCTATCTTCTATTCCGATAAGAAATGCTCCATTGAATACTGTAGAAGTTCTTTGTGTTCCTCGTGGAAATTTCAATATAGGTTTGCCTTGTAAATTTGCAATAGCAGGCTTAACTTTTTCTTTAGCAAGTGATTGATAATCAGGGTTGGATGTCCAAGTTTTTATATTAGAAACATTCCCGTATTTATCGATTACACAAGAGAACAAAAATATTGTGCCAAGTGGAGCATAGTCAATTTTAGAATCAATCATAATTTGGTTTTGAATATCACTCCTCCATTTGTTCCAAGCAATAATTTCTTCTTCTTCAGTCATATAAGGATTTTTTGATTTTGGCTGTTGCTCTGCTCGCGTATTAACTTGCGTATTATGTGTTTTTGTCTTTTTTTCAACAACGGGTTCTTGTTCTGGTGATTGGGCTTCAATAAATTTTTGCAACAATTCAAGTTGATTATCAGTATTTTTATTTACATTTTGTTTTTTTACTTTAGGTTTTTCTTCTGTCAGTTTAACGATTTTTTCTGTTGAATTTATATCAGAGATGTCTATGTCAGTATTAATTTCTTTTTTTTCTTCTTGAACCGGAGAAATACCAACATTTATATCCTTTTTTGTTGCGGTTGTCTTTGCAACAGGCATGGTTTCCCTGTTTACAAGGTAATCACTTTCTCTCACAAGTTTAAAATTCGCAGGCTCAATTATCATTGGCTGGTGCATATCAGGATGGATATGCACAGTGATAATTGTTAGTATAAAAAATAAAACTATCGTTATAATTTTTAATGCAGTCATTTTATCTCTTTAAGTTTAGTCTTTATCAACTTTTGCTAAAAGTTCATCACAAGCGTATATATCAAATTTGGTTTGGCTTAACATCATAGTTTCTGCAATAAGTAGAGCTGTAGGTACAAGAGCCGCAACTAAACTTAAGAACATTCCTTGTAAATCTCCACCGATTTCTGTCATAAAGTATGATATGTTCATCGCAAATTCGATAAATATAATTGCACAAGCAATTGACATAGAACGAGTTTTTTCTGAGTTTAACTTTCTGGCTGCTTCAAGTCCGTATATTGTAACTCCATGATGTTGATAATCACTAAATCCGTCTTGTTTAATTACCTGTGAAGCTTGTATTTTTTTAGTACATAAAAATGCATTAACAAAAGAGAAAAATGCAAATATAATCAAAAATGTTGCAAGAGTAAGAAATACCGGACTGATTCTTAATCCTGAAATTCTCACCCAACCTGCAGCTTCAGGAAAGCACATCGCAAGAGTGTTTGATACACCATATGCCAAGAATGGAGCGGTGAGAATTCCTACAATTACTTCTCCAATTGATTTGAGTTGTAAATTGAACATTCTATCTTTGATATACTGGATTTTTGTATTACTTAAACTATTTATATATCTTTCAATCCATTGTCTGTAAGATTTTATAACATTTTCAAAATCTTCTCTGTATTCATATTTATTTAATGTGGCAGACCATTCTGCTCCATTGCATTTAAAGTATCCGCAACTTATTGCAAGTACTGACATTATGCCGGAGAAAAAGAATGATATAAATATCGCAAATGTCATAAAATCATTGAGGTTCATGTAATATACTAAATTAACAATATATATTCCAAGTACGAAAACTAATGAGAATACAATCATAAAACTTTGTGCAAGTTTTGAATTTTTACTCATTTCTTTTTGAATTCCGCTTTGTAAATACAAATATATGCCCTGTTTTAGCAACAAACAGATGCCATATATTATAATTGAATAGATTATCCAAACTTTTATATTTGTAGGAAGATGCAAATAATTTGCAGATTCTTGGATAGTTAATCCCATTAAATAATTTGATACTCCAAATGCACATATCGCAGCACTTAAAAACATTGCAATATGTAAAAATATACTTGTTTTGTTATTTGTTGAAAGTTTTGATTTCAAATCATTTATCGTGAAAGCGACTTGTTTGATAATAGCTACCCTAGCTTGTTCTATATCAGTTTTTTGTTTTTCAATTTTAACCTTAGTTACAGCGTTAACATCTTTGCCGTATAGACCCTTTAGATCCTCTTCTGTAAAATCTTCTGCACCTATAGAAGAAACGGTCTTAACTTGATTTTGTGCTGTATTCTGCTCTGTAATAATTCTTACGCTAACAAACTCTTCTGTATCAGCAAGCATAAGTTTGCATATATTCCCTGTTTCAATTTTTTTTATCGGTTTCCCTTTAAAAAGCACTTTGTCGCTGTGAAAAGTATTCATAACGACACATTTATTTTCGGATAAGTTATATTGTACTGTTAGCAGAACATCATAAGGTAGTTTAAGTACAATATCACAATTTGGGTTTGTGCCGATATTTACAACATCTTTGTTTTGAAAAACTTTTTCCTGATTAGAAGTAGCAATTATTATTGTCATCAATTAGTCCTCTTAATTATAATTATCTTCCAAGTGCGTGGATAAACCTTCTTATTGCTTTGTCTGTGTTTTGTTCAGGTGATACAATAAGTTTGTTTTCACCTAATACTGGAGTTAGTGTTTCTTTAACCTGATCAAGTTTTTCAGGATGAGCTCCCAAAAACATCATAGTTAAGTCCGGTGCATACTGTTTTACATTTGATATATTTTTAGGCAAAGTATTCCAGTTAATTTGTTTTTCAATGGCACCTTCATTTTCCAAATCACCTATCACAACTACAGCTGGAATATAACCATTCTTTTTCATTGTAAGAGCGTGTCCCATAGCTTTTTTAAGCCCGATTCCATAAGCGGTACCATAGTCAGTTTTATCATATTTTGTGAACGCGTCCATTGCTTTAGTAATTCCTGAACCGTTCATAGGTCCACCTTCATATATTAAGTAAGCATCTTCAGAGACTCTCAAAATTTTAACCTGATCTTCAGGATCAAGCAGGTTACAAATTTGTCTTAGAGTTCTCTTTTGTTCATTAAGATTTTTCTGGTTTGATGCAGAAGAATCTATCATAAAAATTACTGCAGCAGGATGGAAATCATCTATTTTAATTTTACTTAGTCCCATCCATAAAAATTTTCCTACTACTGAAAATATTAATATTATTAACCCTAGTGTGATAAGTCTTTTATTTAATTTCATAATTCCCTTTTTTTCTAGTTAAAATATACCATATTTTTTATCTTAAATCAATTATATGGTGAAATACTTAAAGGTTGCTCAAGTATAATTTGCATATCTGTACCGTCAGGAATATCAATATCTTTCCCTCGTTGCATTGTGCCCCTAAAGCCTCCACCTATAGCTCCAATGCCACCAAATACAAGCATGTTTCTCCCCCAATCATCGCCACCTCCAATTGCTGTGAGAACTACTCCTGTAAGTAGACTTGCAGCTGTTCCTATAAGTATATCTCTACTCATATTTTTTACTCGTTCACTTTTAGCTTGGAGCTTAATTGGGAGTGATTTAAAATTTATCATATTTCCGTTAGGTAAAAGAATTTGATTAAATTCAATTTCAATCCCACCGCTTCCATATGCAAGTCCTGCTGATTTTGCATCAATTGCAGTGCCATATACAAGACTCCCTGATGGTGCTATAAGTGTGTCATTATAATACCAGTCGTTTGTAAGAGTGGCAGTTAGTCTGTCATTTTTGTCCATACTGCCTGAGTTTATGCCAGAATTAAATGTAACTGAAAAAGTTGTCCCTTCAGGAATTTTTAT
>CASECH010000227.1 GCA_949286405.1 uncultured bacterium | reverse complement strand
CTGATATAGGTTCTTTTTTTATGCTTATTATCACAAAAAATATACACAACAAGAAAGCATGCAGTTCCTATTTTCAGAGAAATGCATGCTTTCTATAATCTTTTATTTGAAAGTGAATTTATCTTCTATCTCTTTCCTACGCAAACGTATTCAAAACCTCTTTGTTTCATACGTTTCATATCATATTGATTTCTTCCATCAAATATAATCGGTGCATTCATCAAAGTCTTTACCTTATCAAAATCAGGTCGTCTAAATTCATTCCATTCTGTCAACAATAAAAGACAATCTGCATTTTCGATAGCATCGTAGGCACCTTTTGCGTAAGTAATTCTATCTTTCCAAATAGCTTTCGCTTGTTCAAAACCTTTAGGGTCATAAGCTTTCACATTAGCTCCCAATTCCAATAAAGCATTAATTATTGTAATAGAAGGAGACATACGCATATCATTTGTTTTTGGCTTGAATGTCAACCCCCAAACAGCAAAAGTTTTGCCGACTAGATTCATGCCAAATCTTCTTAGAATTTTATTTAAGAAGATAACTCTTTGTTCTTTATTTACTTCATCAGCAGCTTCAATGAGCCTATGTCCGCAATTATTATCAACAGCAGTTTTTAACAAAGCTTTTACATCTTTAGGGAAACAGCTTCCACCGTAACCAAGTCCTGGAAATAAGAACTGAGAACCGATTCTTTTATCAGAACACATTCCAATACGAACCATTTCTGCATCAGCACCGACTGCCTCACAAATATTCGCAATTTCATTTGCATATGATATTTTTACTGCCAAAAATGAATTAGCGGCATATTTTGTCATTTCAGCTGATTTAACATCCATGATTATTACAGGATTACCTGTTCTTAAAAACGGAGAATAAAGCTCTTGCATAATTTCAGTAGCTTTTTGAGAATTAGAGCCTATAACTACCCGATCAGGTTTCAAGAAATCTTCTACAGCTGCTCCTTGCTTTAAGAATTCAGGATTAGATACAACATCAAAGTCATGCGTTGTATATTTTTTCATAATTTCAGTTACTCTATCTGCTGTACCGACAGGAACTGTTGATTTATCAACAATAACTTTATAACCGTTTATTGCTTTTCCTAATTCTTCTGCAACTGCTTCTACATATTGTAAATCAGCAGAACCGTCTTCACTTTGAGGAGTACCGACAGCTATAAAACAAACTAGCGATTTTTGTACAGCATAAGCTAAATCAGAAGTAAAACTTAAACGCCCTTCTCCTACGTTAGCTTTTATTAACTCTTCCAAGCCTGGCTCATATATAGGTATAATACCCTTTTCTAACTTAGCTAATTTTTCTAAATCATTATCTACACATATTACATCATTTCCCATTTCTGCAAGACAAGTCCCTGCAACTAATCCTACATATCCGGTACCTATTACACAAATTTTCATATATTCAGCTCCTCTTGAGTTATTCCTTTTTTTAGTTTAACACAAATTTACGAATGGGAGCATTTTTGCAATAATTAATTTTTTGTGTGATAAACTAAATATTATTAATAATTATTTATTATTAGAGAGGGATAAAATTTATGGATTATAGATTACAAAACACTGTATCGAAAGATGCTTTTAAATATGGATATTTACTCAAAAAGATTTACCCGTATATCAAACCTGTCATGGGTAGAGCTATAATAAACTTAATTATAGCAATTCCTCTTGGACTTCTTGATGGTATTGTAGCTCTTTCCTTGAAACCGTATTTAGACTTTGTAATCAATGGAAATCCTGAACATACTTGGACTTACTTCGGAATAACTATACACTCTCAAAGTTTTCTGGCTTTTATAATCCCATTTGGCATAGTTGGATTTGCTTTGTTCCAAGGAGTTCTTAAATATGTAAGTAATTATCTTACAGACTGGACAGGTAATAAAATATCTAATAATTTAAAAATGGACTTATTCAAAAAGCTTACCATGATGGATCCGCAGTTTTTTGATGTAAACTCTTCAGGAATTGTACTTACAAGATTTTTATCTGACCCTGATGTAGCTTCAAAAAGTATTATTGAAAGTTTAAAATCTTTTATTGCAACTATATTTGGACTTGTCGGACTTGTTGGAGTTTTATTATACAATTCTTGGCAATTAGCTATTATTGGTGTAACTGTCATGGGTATAGCTATTACACCTGTTACATTAATCAGAAAAAGAATAAAAAAAGTTTCTAATGCCTCAATGGTTGTCGGTGGGAATATGACAACTAATTTTAATGAAACATTTGCCGGCAATAAAATAATGACAGCGTACAACTTACAAAAAAATCAAAATAAAAAATTCGATGATCAAGTAAACGAACAATTCCATCTTACTATGTCTTTAACAAAAAGAGTTGGATGGATGTCTCCGATAATGTATTTTGTATGCTCAATAGGGATTGCTCTTGTAATGGCATATGGCAACCATTTAATCCTTTCAGGACAAATGACTGCAGGAAGTTTTGCTTCTTTTGTAACTTCACTGCTATTGCTTTACAAGCCGACTAAAACCTTAGGAAATACTTTAACAAACTTACAAAATGTATTTGTTGCAATGGGACGTGTATTTGAACTATTTGACATACAACCACAGATTAAATCGCCTGAAGATGCGATTCAACTACAAGGATTGAATAATTCTATCGAATTTAAAAATATATCCTTTGAATATGAGCCAAATACACCTGTATTGAAAAACTTTAACTTAAAAGTAAGTAAAAATGAAACAATTGCACTTGTAGGAAACTCCGGAGGCGGGAAAAGTACAGTAGTGAGTCTTCTTCCTCGATTTTATGATGTAAAAGAAGGAGCAATTGAATTTGACGGTGTTGATATAAGAAAATTTGATCTTGAGTCACTAAGAAATAATATCTCATTCGTATTCCAAGATAACTTTTTATTCTCAGGCTCAATAAAAGACAATATTTTAATGGGAAATGAAAATGCTACTGATGAAGATATTGAAAGAGTTATAAAGATGGCTCATTTAGATGAATTTGCTCACACTTTAGAAAAAGGGCTTGATACATATGTCGGAGAAAGAGGTGCTTCTTTATCAGGTGGACAAAGACAACGTGTTGCTATCGCCAGAGCTATGTTAAAGGATGCTCCTATTGTTATACTTGATGAAGCGACATCTGCCCTTGACAACAAATCTGAAGCAATTGTACAAAAAGCTCTTGATAACTTAATCCAAAATAAAACGGTTTTCGTTATAGCTCATAGATTATCAACTATTAAAAATGCTGACAGAATTGCTGTAATAAATGAAGGAGAGCTAGTTGAACTTGGTACACATGAACAACTGATGAGTATTGATAACGGAAAATACAAAACACTTTATGACATGCAATTTAAAAACCAAGAAAAAATTGCAGAGGTATAAAAAATGAATATAATTCTAAAGAAATGGATTGAACTGTACGTTCTTTTAGAAACAATAAAAAAAGACTGTAAACTTATAAAAGTTCTAAAATTTGACGGTTTTTCTAAAAATAATACAAAGAAAGAATTCTTAGAAGATTTGAAAAAGAATAACCATTTTGGGCTTTATATGAAAAATGTTAATAACTTTTATGTTTTCAATGGAAAACCTAATATAAGGCTATCTTTTGGACTTAATGATGATGATATTGAACAAACTGAAGATATCAATAAACCATTTGATCTTGTTGATATAGGTAAATCAGAAGCAGGTTTTATAAATTTGTAAAATAACCTCTCATTATTTTTTTATATCCGAGTGTAACAGCTTTATCATAAGCAATTTTAGCTTCGGCGTTTTACTTAAAACTGATAATATAGTGGATTTGTGAAAAAATGTCCAAAGTCCCTCCTCGCAACAAGGTATAAATATTATCAAACATATCTGACCTATGCATATAAATCGATATTTATTTGGAAAATATTGAATAATTTTTATAAAAAAATGTTTCATTCTCTTAACAATGTATCAATTTTTTTATAAAAAAGAACTTTATGTATATAGAGGAAAATTAAGGGGAAATCATTTTGTTTAGCTTTGGATTTAATTTTAACTTTTCATATATGCCAAATCCGTTTTGCATGACAAATGTATTTGCACCATGCATGCCTTGTGTTTCTCCTATGTATTCAAATTTCAATAGATTTTTGTCACTATTCATTTTAAATAGAATGATTGTAAATAATCAAAGACAAATGAATAATGAGTCCCAAATAACAAGCTCACTATATGATGCACTTGGATTGTCATTAAGTTCACATTCAAATCAAACAGATAATTATTATACTGCATATAATCAACCGCTATATACAAATACATACAACACATACAATCCTTTTACAATTTTAAACAATTTTTCAAATGCCCTTGTTTCTTCAATAAAAAGAAGTAATAAATATAACTATCAAGCAAATACAACAACGAAAATTAATACAAAAACAAATCTTCCTCAACTAAAAGAAGTTAACTACAACGAATCAAAAGGGGCAAGACTTGCTAATGAAATACTTAAAAATGCGTCAAATTCTTCTCACGGACTTTGTGCTAAATATGTAAGAATCGCCGTTGAAAATACTGGACTTGGAGGGTACGGAACCGGTCATGGATACCAATGGGCAAATATACTTAAAAATAATCCAAACTTTAAAGAAATAAATGTATCAGGTTCAGAACTAAGCAGTCTTCCTGCGGGTTGTATAATAGTATACGATAGAGGAGATCAAGGTTACAGCTCTAAATATGGTCACGTTGAAATTACATTAGGTGATGGAAGAGCTGCAAGTGATTTTCTAAACAAAAGAATCAAACCTTCTGACAAAGCACACGTATTTGTACCGGTATAATTTAAAATATCAGCTCATTCAACAAATCAATTACTTGATTCTCAAGTTCTACTTGTGTCCCATTATTATTAATTACATAGTCAGATAATTTCACTTTGTCATCCTGAGGCATTTGCGATTTTATTCGAGCAATTGCATGCTCCTTTGTATAATTATTTCTTTTTATTAATCTATGTAAACGAATATCATCATCTGTATATACAAAAATTATCTTATCAAACAAATCCTGCATATTTGCTTCAAACAAAAGTGGAATACCGACAAAAGCAATATTCTCTGAAGAATTTTCCTCAAAAAACTCCAGCATTTTCTCCTTTATTTGCGGATGCATGATTTCTGCAATTAGTTCTCTTGCTTTTTCTTCAGAGAAAATCAACTGCCCCATTTTATACCTTGAAAATTCTTTATTCTCAAAAACATCATAATCCTTAAAAGCATCAAACAACTCTTTGTTTTCAACAGTTAAAAGTTCCTTAGACACATCGTCAGTATCTAATACTTTGTAGCCTCTTTTTTGTATTTGGGTTTG
>CASECH010000226.1 GCA_949286405.1 uncultured bacterium | reverse complement strand
CAAAATGCACATTTCCCTTTTAGGCAAATATATGAAATAACAGGTATATTATGCCACCATTTGAGAGGATGTTGGCATTTAGGACATTTAGAAGCAGGGAAAACAATTGACTCTTCTGATAATGTTCTCAAAATTACTACATTTAAAAAGCTTCCGATGCATAACCCTATTATAAATACGAAAGCTAAAATTGCTAAAAGTGCCGTCATTTATGTCTCCTTTTTTGATATTAATTTTCTTCGGACTTTATTATTTCATACATTTTATTTAATGCTTTTTTTAATCTTCTTGATACTTGCATTTGAGAAATATTTATTCTTTCGGAAATTTCTCTTTGATTTAGATCTTCATAATAGCTTAATTCTATTATTTGTCTTAAGTCTTTAGGTAATTTTTTTATTGCAGCAGCAATCATTATTTTATCTTCGTAAGAATTTAAAAATTCTTGATAATCACCTGACGGGATTTTATCAAGTAGTGAAAAGTCATCATCCTCAGTCGTAAAGGACTGGTCAAGTGATAGTGTACTTTTACAATGCTCAATTTCCAAAACTTCATGAATTTTAGATGTGGATACTCCGACTTCTTCTGCAATTTGCTCATCAGAAGGATCTTCAATGCCTCTTTCATTTAATTTTTTTATAGCAGTATTAATTTTGAATACAAGTTCTTGTAATTCTCTTGGAGCTTTAATTATAGAAGCTTTATCTCTCAAATAATGTTTAATTTCTCCTCTAATAAAATAAGATGCGTAAGTTTTAAATCTTGCATTTTTTTCAGAATTATAAAATTCAATAGCTTTAATAAGCCCGATTGAACCTACTTGTATTAAATCTTCTACAGGAGTCCCTGATTGGGCAGAAATATTTCCGGCAATTTTTTTTACCAGATACATAGCATTTTCTACGATACTTATATGTATCATTCTTTTTTTCTTTTCATCCTTACAAGACTTATAAGCTGCAAGTAATGAGTCGATATCTTCAGCTTTATCTACTTTGCTCTCAATCAAGATAATTTCTCCAATACTACTATCCAGTATAACATAAAGCTTATTAAAAATAAAATCATTAATTTAATTTATTTTTTGTAATAAAAATTCTTGCAATAAATTTTTATATGTTACAATAGATATTATATTTTATATGGAGCAAATGAAAAATGATAACAATTAAAGATGTAGAGCACGTGGCAAAGTTGGCAAGACTTGAACTTACTCAAGAAGAAAAAGAGTTATACACAAAACAATTAGGAGATGTTCTAAAGTATGTTGATCAAATGAATGAAGTAGATACATCAAATGTTAAACCGATGACTCAAGTAATTGATTTTGTCAATGTCATGCGTGAAGATGAAGTGCATTATGAACAAACAAAAGAGGAACTTATGGCAAATGCACCTGAAGAAGAAAACGGATTTTTTAAAGTTCCAAAAATTAACTAGTTTTGATGCCGCTTTAGCTGCGGCATCTTTTTAAATATAAGTATTTTGAGTAGTTTGTGGGGTATATGATGACTAAATATATTTTTATTACAGGTGGTGTTGTAAGTTCATTAGGAAAAGGTATTGTTGCCGCGTCATTAGGAAGACTTTTAAGAGCAAGAGGCTTTTCTGTTATTAACCAAAAATTTGATCCGTATATTAATGTAGACCCTGGAACAATGAGTCCTTTTCAACATGGAGAAGTTTTTGTGACAGATGATGGCGCAGAAACAGATTTGGATTTAGGTCATTATGAAAGATTTACTGATACATCATTAGGAAAATATAATAATGTGACCTCAGGTAGTGTATACCAACATGTGATAAAAAAAGAACGTCGAGGAGACTATCTTGGTGCTACTGTACAAGTAATTCCTCACATAACTAATGAGATTAAATCAAGAATAATAGGTGCAACAAAACAGTTTAAACCTGATTTTCAATTAATAGAAATCGGTGGTACAATAGGTGATATTGAAAGTTTACCTTTTATTGAAGCAATTAGACAGTTTAAGGCTGAGGTTGGAATTGGAAATTCTATATCAATTCATACTACATTATTACCATACTTGCCGACTTCTGGAGAATTAAAAACAAAACCGTCACAACATAGTGTTAATGTATTAAGAAGTTATGGTATACAGCCTGAAATACTTGTTTGTAGAACAAATAAGCCAATTCCAAAAACAGAAAAAGAAAAGCTTGCACTATTTTGTTCCGTTCCTAAAGAAGCAGTTATAGAATGCAGAGATATGAAAAGTATTTATGAAGTACCACTTGCTTTAGAAGCTCAAAATTTGGCAGGCGTAGTACTTGATATGTTAAGAGTTGAAAATCGTCCTGCAGATCTAAAAGATTGGGAAAATCTTGTAGCTAGAATAAAAAATCCTAAAAAAGCTCTAAAAGTTGCAATTGCAGGTAAATACACGAAATTATCCGATGCTTATATTTCTGTTGTTGAATCATTAAAGCATGCCGGCTATGCTAATGATGCATCTGTTGAGATTAAATGGATAAATTCAGAAGAGTGTGTAGACTATGCAAATTGCAAAGTTTTACTAAAAGATGTCCAAGCTGTTGTAGTTCCGGGAGGTTTTGGAGTAAGAGGTATTGAAGGTAAGTTGAATGTAATCAGATATGCAAGAGAAAATAACTTACCATTTTTAGGTCTATGTCTTGGTATGCAATGTACAGTAATTGAATATGCAAGAAATGTACTAGGTCTTAAAGGAGCAAATTCAACTGAGTTTGATGAAAATGCTCAATACCCTGTAATTGATTTAATGTTGGAACAAAAAAATGTTCAAGGTTATGGCGGAACAATGAGATTAGGTGCTTATGAATGCCATCTGATGAAAGGGTCAAGGGCTGAGAAGGCTTATGGTACAGACGTGATTTCAGAAAGACACAGACATCGCTATGAATTCAATCATGAATACTTAAAACAAATGTCTGATGCAGGACTTGTTTTTTCAGGAATGTCACCGGATGGTATGCTCGCAGAGATTGTAGAGTTACCTGAGTTGGATTGGTTTGTTGCATCCCAGTTCCATCCGGAATTTAAATCTCGTCCTGAAAGACCACACCCATTGTTTAAAGGTCTGATTGATGCTGCAGTAAAAAGAGTGTAATTACTTACATTTTGTTTTACCGTTAAAGCTCAAATCGTTACAATGCAGATAGTCCATGTTTCCGTTTAGAATTACCCATCCGGTACATCTGGAGTAGTTTTCTCCGTTTAGACAGTAATTTTTGAACATGCTGTCATCTGTTCCTACTGGGAATATTCTATTTCTGTTAATTATAAATGCAAATGTATATTTGCCAAATTTGTCACCTATTTTTTCTCGTTTTTTCCCTTTTACTGTGATGTAAATATCTCCACAGTTACTATAGTCATTTATACAATTACTTGGTTTTAGCCACATGCCTGTGATACGTGTTCCGTCAGGCATTACAAAACCAGCTGTTTCTTCTTGATATTGACCAACTAGTTTTTCATATTTAACAGATTTTATGTATTTAGACATAATTGTTAAAAATTTGTCGTAATTTTTGTTTGATTCCTCAGAATGATCCATGTTACCTTCATCATCTTCTTCTAGTTCAGAATCAGTTAATCCCCAATTAT
>CASECH010000225.1 GCA_949286405.1 uncultured bacterium | reverse complement strand
GTGGTGATGGATTTGCTTTACCTGCTTCGATTTGAAGCTTGATTTTTCCTACTACTTTTTTTGCCATTTTTTTCTCCTTTTGTGGTACTAGCGGCTTTTCGATAGAAAATCCTTCCACATTATTTGTACTGTTATTTACTTATTATAATTTATTTATTTGTTTGTATTCTAGTTCAACCGGAGTTTCACGACCGAAAATAGAAACATTTGCTCTAAGTTTAGATTTATCAGGATAAACTTCCAAAATATCTGCAATAAAGTCTGCAAATGGTCCTGAAATAATTCTAACCTTATCACCTGCCTTAACATCCAACTCAATTTTTTGAGATTGAGATGATGAACGATTAATAATCTTTTTAATCTCACTATCTCTTGCTGGGATAGGACGTTTAGCAGAGCCTACAAATTTTGTTACACCTGCTGTATGTCTTACAACATACCAGCTGTCTTCATCCATAATCATTTCAACTAAGACGTAACCTGGGAAGATTTTTTCTTCTTTTTCCTGTTTTTTTCCACCCTTAATTTGGGTTACAGTCTTTTGAGGTACTTCAACTCTGAAAATTTTCTCACCCATGTTCATATATTCAATACGCTTTTCAAGGTTAACTTTTACCTTGTTTTCATGCCCTGAATATGTGTGAACGATATACCAACGTTTTTGAGCTTTCTTAGCCTTTCTTTCCTCAGCTTCAGCTAAATCAGCAGCCTCTTTTTCTGCTGCTTCCATAGCTTTATCTTCGTTAAGTTGTTCTTCCATAGATTTTTCTTTCTTAGTCATAAGCCACCTTATCTATTTGTGCTACTTGATTAATCCAAGTAATCCTTTAAAAATTATGTCCATTAAATAAATTGCAACAGTGAACACAAAAACAATCACAACTACAAAGACCGTTTCTGCTACAACTTGTCTTTTTTCGGGCCAGCTAATTTTACCCCATTCGGTTCTTACACCTCTAAAATAGGTCTTAATTCCATTTACTAAATTTGTAAACCACACTTGTGAAGCGTTATCTGATCCCATCATAATTTATTTCCTTATATTTACTTAAAATCGCGCCCTGAAGGACTCGAACCCTCGACATCCGGTTTTGGAGACCGACGTTCTACCAACTGAACTAAGGACGCACAAAGGCAGAAACTGCCTTTTAACTACTTAGTCTCTTTATGATTAGTATGTTTTTTGCAATTAGGACAATACTTGCTCAATTCTAATCTTTCTTTGTTGTTTTTTTTGTTTTTTGTAGTTGTGTAGTTTCTTTCCTTGCAATCTTCACAAGCTAGAACTACCATTCTGTCATTTTTTCCTTTGATACCCATAATTTTATTTCCTTTTTGTACTTATATTTTATTTTAAACCTCTTTAAAAAAGAATGTGATAAACTCACATTCTAATTTTTCGGCTTATATAAATATGATAAAACAAACAAAAAAAATTGCAAACATTTTGTAAACAAACAATAAGAGCTTGCCCACTAAGACAAGCTCTTATTGATAAAAATTTTAATACGTTTATTTCAAATCGTAATTAACAGAAGTTTTTTCTGATTTATAACTATTAGGAGGAATATTATATGTTGAACGATACGAATCAGCTCTGAGCTGTTCCATATATACCTGACCGTTTTTAACAACTTGCTGTAATTTTGTCAAATCATGTTCAAGATTTGTAAGCACTTGCTCAGCGTACAACTCAGCACCCTCACGAGTCTTCATTGCTTCTTCATTAGCTTTAGCTCTTATACTTTCTGCTTCTTCCATCGCTTTACGCTTAATTTCTTCGCATTCCTCTTGAACTTGAGTACGAATTCTTATTCCCTCTCTTTCAAGAGCTTTTATAAAATCTGCTTCTGATAATTTTCTATCTGCTTCCATTTGAGCATCAGCAATTATTTTTTCAGCTTTTTGCTGAGCTTCCATTTGTAATTCGTCTCTACGCATCAAAAAAGCACGTGCTTCTTTTACTTCCAAAGGAAGTGATGAGTAAATTCTATCAATCAAAGCTTCAATTTCTTTTGTTTTTACAACTGTAAATTTGCGAGGGATAATAGGAAAACCTTCCTCCAAAGAAATCTCCAACATTTTTAATAAATCATATACACCATTCTGTTGCATGTAATCCCTGTACCTTTCTTAATACTTACATTCTACATAAGCTAAAAATGTTTGTCAAACAATTTCATAATAAAACACAAGTATTTTAAGATATTTTAAATATTTTTATTTTTTAAATATTCATATACCGGTTCAGGTACAAACATTGAAATATCTCCATTGTTCAAAAATATTTCACGAATAGTACTTGATGATATAAAATTGTATTTAGGTTTAGTTATTAAAAAGACAGTTTTTAAATCTTTTGATAAAGCACTATTTGCTTGAGATAACTGCATTTCATATTCAAAATCAGAAACTGCACGCAATCCTCTCAATAAAATTTGAGCTCCTTTTTGCTTTGCATAATTTATTGTCAACCCTTCAAAAGAATCGACTTCGACATTTTTCATATCTTTAACACTCTCTTTAATGAGCATAACCCTTTCATCAACTGTCAAAAACGGTTTTTTTTCTGAATTCCTTGCAACAGCAATTATAACTTTATCAAAAATTTCAGCACCTGATTTTAGGATATCTAAATGCCCTTTTGTAATCGGGTCAAAACTGCCAGGATAAATAGCTACTTTCATAACGTCCTTTCTTTAATGCTTTTCAATTATAGGACAAACTACTATTAAGTTTTGTAACAAAATAAACAATTAATGCAATTTTATATATAAAAAATACTTTATTAATATATAACAAGTAAATACAAAATTTAAAATTATACAATATACATTTACCTACTACTAACTTCTACCTACTAACCTTTTACATGAGGAATTAAAAAGAAAAATTCCAAGAAGCTTCTAAATACTTAGAAGCTCTTTTTATTTTGTATAGAGTTATGCCAATTCAATTTGAAAACTATCCAAAAATATTCAAATAATCATACAAAGCTTGTTCTTCTTTGTTTAGCACATTAATAAGTCTTTTTGTATTCAGCTCCGTAAATGTTTCGTGTGTAAAAGATGCTTGCGAATAAATCGATAAACTATCTTTTGCTCCTTTCAACGAAGCTGGGATTTTCTTAAAATTTACCCCCCCCCTACATATTATAAAACTCTTCAAATAGAAAAATTGCTATAATACTAAAAATTTATAAAATGATAGCAAAAAACAAAGGCACCTCATAATGAGATGCCTTTGTTAAAATCTTTTTCTTCTTAACTATTTAAGTCTTACGTTTACAGAAGTACCTTTTTTAGAAATTTCAACTTTGTCTTCTCTTGCTAACCATCCAAGACCTAAATCTGCGAAATTACCTTTTAAATCTAGTTCTTTTTTCATTTTTGAAAAAGTAGACTCACCATTATTGTTCAAATAATCATAAATTCTACCAGCTGAGAAACCAATTTGTTCTTGTAATTCTTGCATAACTAACCTCCATTTG
>CASECH010000224.1 GCA_949286405.1 uncultured bacterium | reverse complement strand
CAAGAAACATCTCTCAACCTATTCATATGAGAGGAAATATTTTTACTTGTAGATGGATGTGAAAACACATCTATGGCTGCATAAGATGATATTCCAAAAAATAAAGCTAAAAAGACTAAAACAATACTATTTTTCTTCATAATCCCTCAACTTTTCGACAAACCTCTTTGGAGGCTCATAAACACTCGTGTTTAATTTAACATCAAAACAAATCTGCATACTCTTTGCCTCAAAAATTTTCTCTCCGCTTTCTTGATCAAATATTTGATACTTAATATTCAAAGATGGCTCATACTCTAGTAAAGTCGTTACTACACGCAATTTTTGTGCAAAAATAGCAGGTTTTATAAATTTCAAATCCATTTTAGCAACAGGATAAGTATATCCGTCATCCTTCATATCAGAATATGTATAACCTATCTTTGCCAACAAATCACACCTTGCTTCTTCTAAAAAACGAATATAATTCCCATGCCAGACCACATTCATAGGATCTAGGTCATAAAACTGCACCTCTATTATTGTTTCTGAGAAAATATTATTTTTCATACAAATATTATAATTCAAAACTTCCACTGGAATAGCAAATGTCACCTTTTGTAAACTTATAATCTACACTGGTTTCTTTTTTCTTCAATGACAATTTTACTTGCATATCAGGCTTAATTATTGATGAGAACTTTATTCTCTTGACTTTTTCCGGAACAAAATCTAAGTGGAAAGCACTTTTTATAAACTCTTTTGCAACAAATAACTGAACTACACCAGGTAAAATAGGTACACCTGGGAAATGCCCCTCAAAAAAATTACTATTTTTAGGAAAGAGCAATTCATACTCAGCTATATCTTGAGCTACATTATTGTACACCACTATGGGATAAGAAAAGTTTGTATTGAATATTTCCTTAATCCTTTTTGCATCAATTTTCCCTCTTTCATCAATAGGAAGTTCATGCAAAAACCTCCATTTTTTAGACATTATTTCGATATCAAGTTTTTTAAATTCACTAATAAGTGAATTTTTACACTCTTTAATGAATTTATTTATACCAATATCAGATAATACAACTGCTGCACATAACTTATCATCTATTTTCATACAATAAGCATCTGATACGTACTCACAGTTTTTTAAAACATCTTCTAACTTAGGTAATGAAACTCTTTTTTCTTGAATTTTAACAAGTCTGTCATTTCGTCCGACAATATTAAATCCATTATCAACAAATTCTATTTTATCAGTCAATTGATAAGTATCTTCAGGGAAATAAGGAGAAGATATAATGACATCATCATCTAATTTTTTATATGAAACATTATTGAAAAATATAAAAGGAGCATTAGACTCTGTACGATAGCCAACAACACCGGTTTCAGTACTACCATATATTTCTACTACCTTTGATTTTTTCTCAAAAAATGCAAAAACTTCATCCTTCAATTTAGCTCCGGCAGAAAAAATATACTTTGGCGGATTTTTGAACTCTTGTTGATATTTATACATTTTTTCTAAAAAAGATGGGGTTGAAATTAATACATAATTTTCATATTCTTTTATATCCTCAGGATAAAAAACTCTTTCTGTATCAATCGCACAACCAAGTATAGAAGGAAACATTACATGAAAAGTAAGTCCAAATAAATGCACTGGAGTTGTTGTTGTTACAAAAACATAATCAGATGGAATATTAAAAACTTCTGCTAAATCTTTAGCTTCATCAAGTAAATTCTCAAAATCTTTTCTTATCAACTTCGGTTTTGTACTTGATCCAGATGTAAGAAAATAAATACCACTCTCTTGCACCCTAACTTCTAAATCTTGATTTCCACTAACTAAATATACACTTCCATCTCTATTCAAGAAATATTCTTTTATAAATTCTAAGCAATTATCTCCTCTTAAAATTTTCTCTTGAGGCGGTAATACTCCGTCAAAATCAATTTCTATAACACTACTGTCACTATGAATTAACTTTATTTTTTTGTTCATATCTTCTTCTCAAAATAATCCTTACCATATATTCTACCCCAAACATTATACCCAAAGCTACATAAGAAATACATGCATTATACAGCTCCCATATAGCAGGACTTAAAAATACAGTTATAAAGGATATAGATAAATTTATAAATAAAAATATACACCAAACATACGTCAACTTTCGTGTATAATTTCTCGAAAAATCAGTCAATTCACCATCGAGTTTTTTTGCAAATTTTTGGATAATCGTTTCTTGACAAAAAAGAGAAGAAAAAAATACTGAAAAAATAAAAAAATTCATCACAACAGGATAAAACTTCAAAAAATAAAGCTTACTAAAATGGAATAAGCAAACAATCAAAATCGTTCCTATAATAGGGAACACAAACTTAATCTTCTTTAATAAGTTCTTCAATTGCCAAAACCACATCATCAATAGTCTTTATTTGTTTAAAATTTTCAGGCGATATTTTTTTCTCAGTAAAAATCTGCAATTTTACAGCTAAGTCAACAGCATCAATACTATCAAGTTCCAAATCTTCAAAAAGATTTGCATCAGGCTTGATCATATCCTCATCAATTTCAAAATCATCAACCAAAATTGACTTTAAT
>CASECH010000223.1 GCA_949286405.1 uncultured bacterium | reverse complement strand
TAGCAAACTATCATATCGAAGGTGACCTACGTCGTGAAGTATCATTACACATCAAACGTCTTCAAGAAATTGGTTCATACAGAGGTATGAGACATAAAAGAAACTTACCTTGCAGAGGACAAAGAACAAAAACTAATGCAAGAACAAGACGCGGTAAAAAAGGCTTAGCAATTACTAAGAAAAAGACTGCGTAGTGTGTAACTAAGAAACTTATAAGTAATAAATAAAGGATAATAAAAATGGCAAGACCACAAAAAACAAAGAAAAAAGAAAAGAAAAATGTATTGCAAGGTGTTGTACATATTCAATCAACATTCAACAATACAATAGTAACTTCTACAGATACACAAGGTAATGCTATTGCTTGGGCAACAGCCGGTGCAACCGGATTCAAAGGAGCAAGAAAAGGAACTCCATTTGCAGCTCAATCAGCAGCAGAACTTGTAGCTAAAAAATCAATTGATCAAGGTATGAAAAAAGTTGAAGTTCATATCAAAGGACCAGGATCAGGCAGAGAAACAGCTATCAGAGCTATCCAAGCTGCAGGATTAGAAATTACATTGATTAAAGATGTAACACCTATTCCTCACAATGGTTGCCGTCCACCTAAAAAACGTCGTGTTTAATACATGAAAATGTAACAGACGGGGGCTTGCTTAAAGCCAAAAAGCAAACCATAGATGCCCCGTCACAAGAATTAAAAGGAGAAAATTAAAAAATGGCTAGATATACAGGACCATCAAATAAATTATTCAGAAATAAAAAAGTAAAAGATTTGTCAAACAGAAAACTTACATCGTCTATGAGACAAACAGCATCAGGACAACATGGTGCAGCTAGAAAAAAACTTTCTGAATATGCAATTCACTTATCAGAAAAACAAAAAATCAGATTTACATACCTAGTAAGTGAAAAACAATTTGCAAAATACTACACTGAAGCAGCAAGAAGAAAAGGTGTAACAGGTACAATCCTATTACAATTACTAGAATCAAGACTAGATAACATCCTATTCAGAGCTGGATTCGGTATCACTCGTAAACAAACAAGACAAATCGTAAATCACGGTCATGTTCTTGTAAATGATAAGAAAGTAGATATCCCATCATACTTAGTAAAAGCAGGAGATGTAATCACAGTTAAAGCTAAAAGTTCAGCATACCTAAAAACAGTATCTGAAATGATAGATATGGCATGTGCTCCAGCTTGGATGACAATTGATAAGGATGCATTGAAAATTACTTTCGATAGAATTCCTGAAAGAGAAGAATTAGATCCAGAAATCAAAGAACAACTCGTAATCGAATATTATTCTAAATAACGGGTAAGAAGACGCGGATTAAAAAATCCAAAATAGTTAATTTTAAACTAGGAGATTAAAAAACATGGAATTAAAAATTAAATGTGTTAATACAACAACAAGTTCAGACGGATCACAATACGGTAAATTCGTAATAGAGCCGTTAGCAAAAGGTTTCGGTACTACAATCGGAAACTCTTTAAGACGTGTACTTTTATCAAGCCTAGAAGGTACAGCAGTAACTTCAGCTAGAATAGAAGGTATCACTCACGAATACACCGCAATTCCTGGTGTATTAGAAGACGTTATCGATGTAATGCTAAACTTGAAAGGTCTTGTTGTAAAGACAGATTCCAAAGAAGCTCAACACCTAAGAATAGATGTTGATCGTCCTGGACCGGTATTAGCAAGTGATATCCAACTTCCTGCAGGAGTAAAAGTTGTTAATCCTGACTGGTTAATTTGTACAGTAGCAGATGGTGGAAGTTTCCATGCTGACGTTATTGTAGAAACAGGAAAAGGTTACGTTGCTAATGATGTTCCAAGAGATTCAAAAGGCGTTTCTATCGATGTATTACCAATTGACGCAACATTTATGCCTATCAAGCGCGTAAGCTACACAGTAGAAAGTGCTCGTGTAGGAGATTCAATTGACTTCGATAAGCTTACTTTAGAAATTTGGTCTAACGGATCTATCGATGTAACAAATGCATTAAGCCAAGCTTCTAACCTATTAATTGAACACTTTATGCAAATTGCAGCAATTACAGGACAACCCGTAATTACTCCTGCAGTAAGTGTAGAAGAAGTAGAAGAAGAAGATTCTAATGTTCCTTCAATGACTATTGAAGAATTAGAATTGTCTGTTAGAGCTTACAATTGCTTAAAACGTGCAAGCATTAACTCAATGGCAGAGTTATTGAAAAAATCAGAACATGATTTATTAAACATTAAAAATTTCGGTAAAAAATCATCAGATGAAGTAATCGAAAGACTTCACCACTTCGGTTTAGACCTAGCTCCAAACCCTGAAGTAGAAGAAGAAATTGGTTAATAATTACTAAATAAAATATAAAGGATACAAAAATGAGACACCAAACTAAAAAACATACATTAGGTAAAGCACAAGATCAAAGAGTTGCTTTGTTGCGTGCTTTGGCTACTGAGCTTTTTGTACACGGTGAAATCAAAACAACTATGGCTCGTGCAAAAGCATTAAGACCATATGCTGAAGAAATTATCACCCTTGCAAAAAGAGGCGATCTACATGCTCGTCGTCAAGCAGCTAAATTTATCTTCGATAAAGAAACAGGTAAATTTATGGATTTAACTACAGGTGAAGTATTTGAAGCTCCACAAGCTGATAAAAAACTAGCTTCAGAAACAGTTCTAAGAAAACTATTTGTAGTTATCGGTAAAAAATACTCTGATCGTCAAGGCGGATATACAAGAATATTCAGATTACCTCCAAGACGTGGTGACGCTTCTGAAATGGCATTAATTCAATTGGTATAAGTCCAATGAGATACGCCATTCAGGTTCATTATATCGGTAAAAACTTTGCCGGAAGTCAGATTCAATTTGAAAACGGTAAAGAAATTGATACACCGACTATACAAGGTGAACTTGAAAAAGCTCTTCGAACATTGATATGTGGTGATACCACAACTAATATAAGATCTATAAAAACAATCTTTTCCGGAAGGACTGATAAAGGTGTTAATTCAAAAGGTCAAATAGTTCATTTTGACACAGACAAATGTATTGTTGCTTCAAAGTTTGTCTATTCGCTAAATGAAATATTGCCGGATGAAATTTCTGTTTGTAACCTACAAGAGGTAGATAAGAATTTTCATGCACAAAAGTCTGCAAAAAGAAGATATTATCGTTACGTATTTATAAACAGAAAATGTAAAGATGCCTTTGACGGGGACTTAATGCGAATTAAGTATGACGTTAACATTGAAAGGATGCAAGAATCACTTAATTATTTATTAGGCGAGCATGATTTTTCAAGTTTCAAAAGTTCCGGAACGCTAAACCCAAGCAAGATATGTTTTATAGAAAAAGCCGAATGTCATAGAGAAAATGACAGAGTTATTATTGATATTGTAGGAAATAGATTTTTATACAATATGGTAAGAACTATAGTCGGCACTCTTCTTGAAATTGAAGGTCATAACCTAAACAGTATTCATATGAAGAATGTACTTGAAGCGAAGGATCGAACAAAAGCAGGAAGAACAGTTAGTCCATTTGGATTAACTTTAATGAAAGTAGAATATTAAATAATAAAATAAATGGAGACAAAGCATGAAAACTTATTCAGCAAAACCTCTAGAAGTAGAAAGAAAATGGTATCTAATTGATGCTGAGGATGAAATCCTTGGTAGATTGGCTACTAGAATTGCCAATATTCTAAGAGGAAAAAACAAGCCTGAATACACACCAAATGTTGATACCGGAGATTTTGTAATCGTTATCAATGCGGAAAAAATTCGTGTTTCAGGTAAAAAAGAAACTGATAAAATTTATTACCACCATACAGGATATCCAGGTGGACTAAAATCAGCAAGCGTAAAAGAATTACGTGAAAAAGATGCAAGATTGTTAATCGAAAAAGCTGTAAAAGGTATGTTACCTCACAACACTTTAGGTGCAGAACAACTAACTAAACTTAAAATCTACACAGGAAGTGAACACCCACACGCAGCTCAAAAACCGATTGCGTTAGAAAAGGAGGCTAAATAATGGCTGATAAAGAAATTATGGCAACAGGCAGAAGAAAAACCTCTATCGCAGTTGTAAAACTTGTTAAAGGTAAAGGCAGAATTTTTGTTAACGGTAAAAAATTAAGAGATTATATCGGCAATAGACCTGCTATCGAAATGTTAGTATACAGACCACTAGTTTTGACTGACAACCAAGAAAAATATGATGTAAGAGTTAAAGCTGTAGGTGGTGGTGTTGTAGCTCAATGTGGAGCTATCAGACATGGTATCTCAAGAGCTCTTGTAAAAGCTAATGAAGAATACAAAAACGTATTACGTTTGGAAGGGCTTCTAACTCGTGACCCGCGTGTTAAAGAACGTAAAAAATACGGTCGTAAACGTGCTAGAAAACGTTTCCAATTCTCAAAACGTTAATTTGTATTTATACAAAATACTCAAAAGACGGCTATTATGGCCGTCTTTTTTATAATTAAGGAAAATGTTAAGACATGTAACAAAAAAAAAGCTATGTGAAATTGTAACTTATAAAAATACTTTATATATTCAAGAAAGTAAAATTAAAATAAGGAGAGATGAGACATGACTTTTTTAGCAATTGATGCACAGAAAAATTTATTTACTTTACAAAAAAGCCAATTACAATTTGAGCAAACCCTTGTTATGAGCAGAACTAATTACATCACAAAAGAAATGGGATATTATGCATCTGCACAAGAAGAAGCTGACTCAAATTGGGATGGAGAAACAGATGCATATTATCAACAGCTTGTTTCTACAGAACAATATCTTGAAACAAGACAAGATTCGTTGGATTCGCAAATTACAGCACTAGACAACGAAATATCCAGTTTGAAGAACATGGTAAACAACAATATCAAAACTTCTTGCAGCTTAAACTTAATCGGTGGATAATAAATAACCACTATCATTCAGCAAAAGTTTTTTCAAACAGTTCTACGGTGTTGAGCATTAATGACGCAATAGTCATTGGTCCAACACCTCCTGGAACTGGAGTTATAAAGGATGTTTTTGGACCAACAGATTCAAAATTAACATCTCCCCTTGTTTTTCCATTTTCATCCTTGAAAATACCAACATCAATTACAACACAATTTTGTTTTATAAAATTTTCTTCTATAATTTTTTTCCCTACTGCTGAAATTAAAATGTCGGCAGTTTTTGTTGTATCTGAAAGATCTTTTGTATGGCTATGACAAATTGTAACAGTAGCATTTTTACTCAAAAGCATTTGAGATAGAGGCTTCCCAACAATATTTGATCTTCCAACTATTACTACGTGCTTACCTTCGACATCTATATGATATTCATCTAATAAAAGCAAAATTCCCTTCGGAGTACAAGGATATACATATGGTTCTTCTCCTGCGAAAAGAAAGCCCAAATTTTTAGGGGTAAACCCATCAACATCTTTTTCTGGAGAAATTGCATTTATTACATTAAATTTATTAATATGTTTAGGTAGTGGAAGTTGAACAAGAATTGCGGTTACAGAATCATCATTATTCAAGTCATTAATTTTATCCAACAAAATTTCTTCAGAAATATCAGCCGGATAATTAATAATCTCAGAATTTATACCAAGCTCATCAGCCATTTTTTTCTTGTTATTTACATAAATTTTACTTGCAGGATTATCACCAACCAATACAACTACTAAAGTTGGTTTAACTTCAAATTTATCCAATTTTAACTTTAACTTCTCAAGTAACTTATCCCTAAGAGCCTTGCCATCCATAACTACTGTCATAGCTACACCTCCCTAGCTTGAGGCAAATTCAACTTAATATAAAATTGTCTAATAGCATCTTGAATAACTTTTGAATCCTTTTCAATTGAACGATTTTTTAATTCCTTATCGAAAGGAATTACCCCAAACACATCCAAATCATACTTCTTCAAAAGTTCATATACTGAAGTTATATCATAGTCCTCAACTCTATTTATAACAACTCCCAATTGTCCTCCAGCTGCATACTTTGCACTGAACTCTTCTATGCGTTTAGCTAAATGAGCACTTTCATCTGTAGGATTAGCAATAATAAGAGTGGTATCAATATCAGTATCTACAAGCTGATTCAAATACTTTAAGTCAAATTCACAGTCAAAAATAACAATATCATACCTATCAATAAGCTTCAAAACAGCATCGTTTATTTGACCTGTAATTGGGCATCTGCAATCTTTTGAACCCACAAACCAAGAAACTATAATATCTACATTCTCATCCAATTCAACGACAATGTCTTCCATAGCCCATTCAACAAATTCTTGCTTGGACATACCTTCAGGAATACCGGTTTTATATTCATGCTTGCCACTTCTTATTCCATAAATTGTATTTCTTATATCTAAACCAAAACTATGTCCCAACTCACTTGAAAGATCATTATCGAACAATAATATTGATTTTTCAGGAAAATATTCTTGAAAAACACGTAAAAAAGCCTTTACAACAGTTGTTTTACCACTTCCACTTTTCCCTGTTATTGCTAATTTTACAGTCAAATTAATACCTTTCTTTCAAACTTTCAGATAAATCTCTTGTAAGCATCATAGCTCTTTTTGCTAAAGATACTGTCAAAGCTCCAGCACCACAAGATGGAGTTATGATTGAATTATCTATAATAAGTTTCTCATCAATACCTTTATTAGTCAAATATTTTACAGCTTTTTCAAAAAGTAAAATTAACTCATCCAAATTAATATTTTCGAGAATTTCAGGATTTAAAGTTGGAACAAGCCCCCAAGCAATTTTCCCTCCATTTTCCAAATAAGGAACTAAATCATCCACGTAAATACTTAAACTTTGTGCAAAATCATATGCATCAAGATTTATAATATTCACACCAGCATCAATTGGTAATCGCCAGTCACACTTTCCGCAACAATGTATAGCTGCAAGAGCTCCATTATTCTTTATAGCATCACAAATATCTTTAAGCAACTGCATTACTACATCAGAAGAGATTCCTACAAATGCCGAAGTCCCAAGTTGAGAAATTGAAGGTTCATCAATAAATATAACAGGAATAGTTGAAATGTTAGCCGTTTTTATCTGATTAATCTGCCATAACGCTTTCAAAGTCAAAGTCTTAACTATAATTTCACGCAAAGTTTCATCATATATAGCACATTTTCCATACTTATCGACAAGAGTAGTAGCAAGAGTAAAAGGTCCAACTATCTGTCCCTTAGCAAATTTAGGTTTTAACTCCTTGACAATTTTTAAAAATGAAGGAAATGCATAAGAATTATTTTTTGAAACAGCATATCTATCAAGCGATTTTGAATGGATATCTAAAATAATTTCTTCATAATCAATAAAAAATTGTTCCACATCCTCGAAAAATCTATCGCTTTCAGTTTCTAAATAGCATTTATCATTATCATGAAAAAACGAAGGCATCTTCTCCAAAAATTGGACAATCATGTCTTCGTTTTTATTAAGCTTTACCAACTGAGGCCAAAACGGAACTTTTGTAAAACATTCTCTTACCAAAGCCATAGCGTCTTCTAAATTTTCATGAGGCAGCGAGCCAATCGCCATACATTCAAGTTTTAATTCAGAATTACTATTCAAATTTTGGCTTCCTTATAGACAAAACTATTCTTCAACAGCTTCAACTTCTTCAGCAACCGCTTCTTTTACAACTTCTGAAGCAGTAACTACAACAGCTAATTCACATTTAACTTTAGAAGTCAATTTAATAAGCATTGTATACTCACCTACTTTGTTGATAGGAGCATTTAAAGAAACATTTTTTCTGTCTACTTCGATACCTGATTTAGCTTGAAGCTCTTCAGTTAATTTCTTAGTTGTAATAGTACCGAATAATTTACCTGATTCACCGGCTTTTGCAGCTAATTCAAGTTTGCCGAATTCTTCAATTTTCTTAGCTAATTCTAATGCTTCTTGGTGTAATTTTTCTTGTTTAGCTTTAATTCTAGCTAAGTTTTGTTCACGGTTCTTCAAAGCACCTTCAGTAGCAATTTCTGCAACAGCTTGAGGCAACAAGAAGTTTCTTGCATAACCGTCTTTTACATTTACGATGTCACCAGCTTCACCTAGGTTTTGAACATCTTTTCTTAATATAACTTGCATAATAAAATCTCCTTTACTAATTATATTTCTGCATGTAGTTTTAAACTACTACAAACATAAATCATTGTCGAGCATTTTTTTCAGAATGTAAAGCATAGTCTTAAAAAATAGAAAAATTATATACTTCTATTGGATATCAGGAAAGAAATACTTAACTCCTTCTTCTGAACGCCATCTTATATATCCTGTTTTTGAACGTCTATCCAAATCATACACACTTACCAATGCCCAATTACCTTTAATCGCGTGTAAATTAATTTTTTGCGGCATATTTACCGTACCAATAATTTTTGAATACTCATCTGCAGCAATATGAATATTTTTCACTTCATCTTCTACACCACTAAGCATTTTTAGACCATATTTTCTAGCATATATGTTGTAAAAGTTAAGCCAAGTCATAAATCTATATGGATCATCTTTTTTTATCCACCCAGCATCACCGGTAGAATTGTTATATATAACCTGAACCCAGTTTTCATTTTCATCAATCACCGCCATAAATCCAAGATTTTTCTGTGGTAAATAAACAACAAACAAATCTTGTGCATTCACCGTATTTGGATCAATAGTAGTCTTGTTCCATTTTATATTATCAACAACAGGAGATGACTCATCAGGGTCTTGATATAACACAATATCATTAGGAGCCTGATAAAGTCCTAATGTATTTGTGTACACCATACTAACAAACTGCGGTACTATATCAAACGCATAAACCTTCTGTGCTACCACAACAAACAAACCCAAAAACAATCCTAAAAAAACTAAAAACTTTTTCATTAACCTAATTCCCCACTATGTATAAATCCATATTAGCACTATTTTCTAATCTTGACCACTAATTATTAAGAAAAGCGGTGCTTTGTCTTTACAAAACACCGCTTTTAAAATTATTCTCTAAATGAAATATCTGCATAAGCCTTTTGTAATTTAGCTCTTACATTACTCATTTGCTTTTCTATAACTTCATCTGTAAGAGTTGCATTTTCATCTTGCATTTTTATACGAAAAGCCAAAGATTTATAACCTTTTTCAATATTATCTCCTTGGTATACGTCAAATACTTCACTTCCTCTGAAGATGTTTTGTTGTACAGCCCCTTTGATAACTTTTTGGATATCATCAAAGCTAACCTTATCATTAATTACAAAAGCCAAGTCTCTTCTTACTTCAGGGAATTGAGAAATCTTTTTGTATCTTATAGTATGTTCTTTGATAATTCCTATAATCTCATCAAGATCAATTTCGAACATAAACACATCTTGATTTATTTTTAGTTTATCTTTCAACAATGGATGTACCTGTCCAAATACACCAATAGCTGTTAAATTTTTACCCAAAATATTTACTTTTGCACTTCTATATGGGTGAAGATAATCAACATCTTCACAAGTTGTAAGTTTTATACGTTTTTCCACACCAAGTTCAGCAAAAAGTTTTTCTAAAATACCTTTTAAAGTATAAAAATCAGTATTTGCTTTCATTTGCCATTTTGAATTTTCGATATCTCCTGTTAAAACACCTGCAAGCACTCTTGATTCTCTAACCCCTGAAGATTTTTCATTCGGTTCTGCTTCAAGAATATATTTCTTACCGATTTCGTATCCCCAGAAATTCTTTTGCCCGTTATCATAATTGTATTTTACGCAGTTTAAAACACTAGCTGCAAGAGATTGTCTAAGCATTGTGCTTTCTTCACTAACAGAATTTAAAACTTTCACAGCTTTACTTTCATCGAAAGTTACCATGTATTTTTCCATTAACGGCTTGCCCACAAGTGAAGTTGTAACTATTTCATTCAAACCTGAAGCCAACATCAGTTCGTTAACTCTTTTTACAACTTTTTCTTCCAAAGAAATTTCAGGAGTTTGATTTTTTTCAGGTAAAGTAGGTGCAATCTTGTCATATCCGTTAATTCTTGCAACTTCTTCAATTAAGTCAATTTCTCTTGTAACATCCATTGCTCTAAAAGAAGGAACTAAAAATTTTGCAGCAATTTCATTACCACCGAGCTTTTTAAACCCTAAATTTTCTAATATAGAAATACATCTTTCAGGAGCTATTTCACATCCTAAAATTCTTTTTATTTGAGCATATCTTAAAGTGATTTCAATTGGCTCAAGCTTATTTTCTCCAGCTTCAACAACTCCTTCAATTTTAGCATCAGCTAACTCTACAAGCAGTTGCATCGCTCTCATCAAAGCTGGTCTTACAGCTTCAATGTCAATACCTCTTTCAAATCTTGAACAAGCCTCGCTACGATATCCGACACTTCTTGAACTTTTTCTGTTACTTGCAGGAGTAAAATAAGCTGCTTCAAGTGCGATGTTTTTAGTGTTGTCGTCAATTTCTGAATTTTCACCACCAAACACACCTGCTAAACATACCCCCTCTTTTTCTGTTGAAATCAAAACACTGTCTGTAGTTAATTGTCTTTCAACACCATCTAGGGTAACCAAAGTTTCACCATCTTTTGCACGTCTTACACAAAGGTAGCCGTTTAACTTATCTAAATCAAATGCATGGAATGGAGTTCCATATTCAAGCATAACATAGTTTGTAATATCTACTACGTTATTTATTGCTCTTACACCTGATGAAATAAGTCTTTTTTGCATCCAATAAGGAGAAGGCTTTATTTTCAAATCTTTTAATATACCTAAAGAATAATATTTGCAAACATCATCATCTTTAATTTCGACTTTAAATTCATTTGTCGAAAGATCTCTTGTGCATTCAAGCGGAGAAAACTTTAACGGAGTATTAAAAATTGCACTCAATTCTCTAGCTACACCAATAACAGACATTTGATCACCCCTGTTAGCAGTTGGAGCAACATCAAGAATATAATCCTTTTCGAAGCCTAAAACATCTTCAACATTTTCTCCTAACTTAACATCTGGGAAAATTCTATTCAAAATAAGAATACCGTCCTCTTCTTGATATCCTCTTTCTGATACTCCAAGTTCATCTGCAGAACACAACATTCCTTGAGATTCAACACCTCTTATCACAGCAGGAGTTAAAGTAAACATCTCACCGGTTTTTCTATCTAATACCTGACTGCCTACACTTGCGTAAGGAACAATTTGCCCTTCCTGAATATTTTGAGCTCCGCAAACAACTGTCTTTAAGCCACTACCTGTATTTACTGTCACTAGATGTAAACGATCAGAATTCGGATGGTTATCAATTTTTTCAATTTTTACAGTTTTTATATTTGTAAACTTTGGTCTTACTTCCTCAACTGCTTCAACTTCAAGACCGCTCATAGTCAATTCATGAGCAATCTGTCCAACTTCCACATTTGAAAGGTCCACAAATTCGTTTAACCAGTTTAATGATACTTGCATTTTCTATAATCCCTCTTTTATATAACTTAAACTATAAAAAAATCTTATAACAAAAGAATTCAATTGTAAAATTTACATAATTTCACTATTAATTTGATTAATAACATGTTTGTGAGATAATTAATAATGAGGCTAAGTATAAAATAGCAGACGTACACAATATATAAAAAAGGAAAAGACAAAAATGGCAAGAAAAACTCCATTAGAAAAAATCAGAAACATTGGTATTGCCGCTCACATCGATGCTG
>CASECH010000222.1 GCA_949286405.1 uncultured bacterium | reverse complement strand
GCAAAAAGCAAATGCTGCATTAAAAGTAACTCCGACATTACTTGAATTAAATGCTAATGAAACAAGGGGTAATTATTTAACAGCATCTTTTGATGTGCAAGGTGATGCAAATGAAACTATACGTTTTAAAATATATCCTTCTTATTTTAAAATTTCACCTCAAGGCACAATGGATATTATAGAAGAAAATACATCCGCAGCTGACAATTTAATTAAAAACGTAAGATTTGTACCAAACGAATTTACTCTGCAAAATGGTAACAAACAAAAGGTTAGATTAACAATCACTGATTTAAAAAATCTTCCTGATGGAGAATCGAGAATGGTTTTGTTTTTAGAAGATGTTGCAGCTAAAGAATTAGTATTACCGTCAGGTATGAAAGATGTATCCACAAAATTAATTGTTAAAACAAGGGTAGGTATTCCTATTTACCTAGATAAAGGTAAATTTGTAAAATGTGCACAAATTGAAAACATTGATTTAAAAAAAACAAGATAAAGAATTACAACTAGCTTTAAAATTGTCATCTTCAGGTAATAGTAAAGTGAGATATACAGGCAAAGTGCAAATTATAAAAGATAAAGAATTAATTGGAGAATACAAAATCAAAAATCATGTAATAGGTTCTAATAATACGTTATCTACACTAGAAGGTATTCCTTTAAAAGATATAAAAGAAAACGGGAATTACACATTACGTACTATTATTCAATATCCTGATGAGAAAGGACGTTTAAAAAGTCTAATCAAAGAAAATCAATTTACAATTGATAATTTATCAGACACACACATCTAAATTAATCAGAAAAAGGAGGAAAAATGATTAGCAAAAAATTCGCAGGTCTATTAATTATTCCTGCCATGTTAGGGTCAATTAATGCATCACATGCAATTTCAAACACAGCAAGTCAAATTTTGCAGTGTACATTGGGTACTTATTTAGATATTACCCCTCAGACAAGTGGAGCTGTTACAACTACAACAATTACACCGGATACAGGTAATTTAACAGCTGCACTGGTTTCTAAATTCAAAATTAATCTAAATACAGATTCTCAAGATCTTTATTTGCAAGGTAAAACAACAGGTGCTGCAGGTGATGTCAATGCATTATTCAGACAAGGTTCTCAGACTTATGTAGTATTTTCAAATACAGCATCAGGAAAAGTTCCAACAGCTGCAGCAATAGCTGACTGTAAAACTGCATCACCAACTGCGACCAACAATGCTAACGCTATAGCATACCCTATTGCTAGTGTTACTTTAGATAACGGTGGTAGTGCAAACTATGATAACAGTAAAAATCAATACAATGTCGATGTAAATGGAGGTACAACAATTGCAACTACTACAACTGGCACAACTCCATATGCAAACACCTATTCATTTCAAGATAATGCAGGTACATATCAAGCAATAATGACTCTTACTTCAACATCTCTATAAAGAAAGGTTAAAATGAAATATTTATTTAAGATAATGACAATTTTATTAATAACTAACAGTGTTGCGCAACAATCATACAGTGCAACAAATTTTCAACAAACAATTGTCACGACTGTACCAGCAGCAGTAAATATTTCAGCATATAATCAATCTTTATCAAAAGGCAATATTGCTCCGCAGACAGGGATTTCTTCATCCCCGTCTGCTTCTTTCAATATAAAAACAAACGGAGAAGATTGTAATTATACATACATTGTGCAAGCAAAAGTTTCCACATCAAATAGTGGTGATGTAAATGCTTACTTCAAAAATTCCAATAGAGATTACATTATTTTAGGGAATATATCTTCTTCAAATATTCCTAATACAAATTCAATAAATAATATCAAAAGCGGAACTCCAACAGTTTCTGGGAATCCAAACGCAATAGCATACCCTATTACAAATACACTTACAAATATTGATTCTGCAACAATGACTAGCAATTCAGCTTATGGGGGACTATGCTATTCAGTAAAAATGGGGAATTCTCAAAATGGGAATTTAGTTCAAACTCTTGGAGCAAATCCTTTTCCAAACACATATTCAATATCAAATGATAGAGCTGGTACATATCAAGCAGTGATAACTTTTACAGCGAACAGAAATCCTTAGAAAAATATTGTGAAAAAAAGAATATGGATAATTTTGTTGTCTATAATTACAGGTTTAATATTGTTTATTCAACCTGTTTTTGCAGCACGACAAAATGAAAATATAGTTACATATATAAATTTGAATGACAAAGCCTTTTATGATGTCGAAATTGTTTTGACTAAAGATGAGAAAATTTTGCTGCCGTTTAAACAATTATCTGAAATTTTTGAAGTAAAAGTTAAAACCAACCACTCGACGAAAGAAATCGACTTTGAAACAAGTGATGGAATAAAAGGCAAAGTCGGAAATAACTATATTATTTTCAATAACAAAAAAATATCTTCTAATAAAAATCTCTACCAAAAACAAGGTTTGATGGACGATATAAAAGATGAAATTTTTTGTGATGCAAAAGATTTAAGTGTAATTTTTAATTCGGATATCAAAACTGATAAAAACGACTTATCAATAATTGCTAATACAAAAAGAGATTTAATATTACTAAAAGGGATTGAAATTGAAAATAATGAAGACGAAACTAAAAAAATAAAAGCATATAAAAATATTCTTGCTCCCGAAAAAAATAAAAAAATTCAATTTGATTCAATTTCTTTTAACAACAATACAATGAGTGATACAGTTTCGCAATACTTAATTAGCGGAACTTCTAAAAATATGTTCTTCAACAATAATACTCAAGTTGTGCTTAAAGGCAAAGCATATAACGGCGATTTGAGCATTGATATGAATACTTATAACTATAAAGGTGAACTGTTTTCATTTGGCGGTTTTGGATTTAAGTATAAAAATAAACTAAAAAACTTAGAATATGAATTAGGACGTGTGAGAGGAATAAAAGATGAAACTTATACAATTGGAAATCAAATGCTTGGTTTCCAACTTAGCAATTACGAATTTAAGCCTAAAACATATCGGGAATTAAACGGTCAAGTTGCAGATGACAGTTTGGTAAAAGTCTATGCAGATGATAAAGAAGAAGCAACATTAAGCACGTATGACGGGTATTATAGTCTGAATAATCTAAATTTAAGCCAAGAGCCAAAATCAATAAAATTAGAAGAGGTCAAAGCAGATGGGACTTGTGAAAAAATTTATGAAATGAAATCTCCAAAATATAAAAATATGCCTGAAGAAAAACAGAAAAAATACACAGTTTTTGGAGGTGTTACAGGCTATAATAATAAATTATTTAATACAAACGGTTACATTTATGAAATGAATACCAAGAAATTTTTATTAGGTTCTCAATTTGAATACGGAATAAAGGAAAATTTAAAATTCGATTCAAAAATTTCTATTGATAAAATTTATTCTCAGCCAAAAAATTCCATATGGCAAAGTATTTATTCAACAGATGCCCTTTTGACTTCAGGTACTTGGAAAAATCCTAATAATTTGGAAGGTGTAAGTTGGTTGAATACTTTAGAACATATAAAAAATGATAATTTAAGCTCAAAAATTCTTATGGGTATAAGTTCTGCAAAAGATATAAGCCAAAATTACGGACAACAAGGTGGTTATACACTCGCTGCAGAAACAAATTATCATAAAAATAATTATTATCTAAAAGGATGTCTATTTACAACTTCAGCGGATTTTTATCTCGCAGGTGGCGATGGAAGCTATTATAACGATAGAACAGGTGCAATGATAGGAGGTGGAATTTCTAAAAATAACGCTGGAATAAACGGCAGTATAAAAAAATATTTTTCAAATACTGCAAATAGATTTGAAGGCGGACTTATAGATTTTAACGAATATAATTTAGGATTTTATAAAAATTTAGAAAAAGTAGCAGATGTAAAATTCAACATAAATGGACGTTCCGGCGAAAATGATATTGCTAAAAATAACAGTTATTACTATGACTTGAATATAAGTAGAAAAATAGGTTCTAATCTAACAATAGAGGGTGGAAAAACCGAAAGTAACTACTCTACTGAATATGATACAGATACTTCAGCATATGACAGTTATAGCTCAAAATATTCAACTGTGTACTTGAAAGCAGATTATAAAATGCCTAAAAATCTTGGAATACTTTCTTTAGGACACGATATCATTAACTACAATTATTCAAATCAACCAAACAAATATAATATGATGAAAATCGGTTACACATTCCCTGAATTTAAAAGAATTACAATAAGCTTAGGCACAGGTTATAAATATACAGGCTCTGATAACGGTTTTGATATTTATGCAAATTTAGCTTATCGAACAAAAAGCGGACGAGTCATAAATATTAATTACCAATATAACCAAATGGGAGGTTACATTATAAATAATATGTTTTTACCAATGAGTTCTCGTCATTCAATAAATCTTGTTGTTAATGACGCATTTGCTCTTTTACCTTCTGGAATAAAATCGGTAGGATATACTGATGACAATAAAGGTTATGTAGATGTCGTAGCTTACATAGATAAAAATCAAAACGGTAAATTTGATAGAAAAGACATAAAAGTAAAAGATGTCCCTGTAAAGTTTAGTTGGGAGAATAATCCTACATACACAAACAGACGCGGAAGAGCATTCCCTGGTGGAACTGAAGCAGGGACTTATAACATAAAAGTTGATACCGAAAAACTTCCTGCAACATTACTTGTAGATAGGGCTCAAGAACAAGGTAAAATGATTAGAATAGAACAAAGAAAAACAACTAAAGTTGAAATTCCACTCATTAGCTGTATTGGAAATATTAAAGGTAAATTAAAAATTATAGATGATTTCGGTAGAACAATGAATATAGAAGACTTTATAATTGTGCTTAATGACGAAAAAGGTGAAGAAATTTCTTATAGTACAGTAGATGAATACGGGAATTTTTATTTTTCAGGAATTTCTCCTGGAAATTACAAAATAAAACTCGATGATAGTTTTATTTACTCAAATTCTTTAGAAAATTATGAAAACAAAAGTGAATTAAGTATAAATATCCCTTATGAATACAAAAAATTTATTGATATAGATAATTTAGAATTAGTTTATAAATCTATTTAGTCCCTATTAAGGGTTAGAAGTAATGTAGTAATGAAATTTTTTGTTTTGAAATTTTTCAGTAATTTCTAATGATATAAAAAAATATGTAATATTTTTGTTTTATAATTAGTGCAATGAAAAAGTTTTTCAAAATAGCTGCTTCAATAATATTGTCATTCCTGTTCATTTTAGGTGGTTTTACAAGTGTAGTTCTGCTTTGGAGTGTAAATTTTGATACGTTTCTTGTTGTCCTTATGTTTAGTTTAGTAGCTTTTAATCTCTTAATGCTATATTATGTAAATTGGGCACTTTGGACTGAGGGTGAAATCAGAAAATTTATAATGTTTTTTGTAATAACTTTTATTTTTTTATTATTAATAGTTGTTATAGCTTATGAATAACTTATACAAAGTTGAGTACATCTACTCAGCTTTGTATACAGTATTCCGTTTTATTAATATTTTTGTTCTATAATAGCCGTAATGAAAAAGATTTTGGCAATTGCATTTATACTAACGACTTTGTCAATTTTACCTGTATCTGCATCAGTTGAACATAAGGTAATTAAGGTTATTGATGGGGATACTGTATATGTTGACTTTAACGATAACGGCATTG
>CASECH010000221.1 GCA_949286405.1 uncultured bacterium | reverse complement strand
CGGCTCAAATTTAATCCCCTTACTTTTTCCTTGTTTTTTTATCCAATCTTCAAGTTCTGCTACTTTGTATGTTGGAATGGTTTGGAACTCTTTTGCATTGTATTTTGCAAGTGTTTTAAAAAGTTTTTTCCTGCTATCAAGTTTTTTACCTTCTCCTCTTGGAAGAGTTGCGACAAAAACTATATCCAGATTATCGTTATTGTTTTCAAGTGCTTCTGAAATTTCTTTTAGTTCTTTATCTTCAAATGTTTTGGAAAAATAATCAAGACAATTTATTATAATAAGCATTTTCCCAAACATCATTGGCTGTGAACGCAAAATTGCTATTAGGTCTGCAAATTTTGGATTGTCGTATGTTTTAAAACTCATTTCAAGAAAATTTTTATCGAGATTATTTTTAAGTTTCTCGATTTCCTTTTCGATATTAAAATCTTCTTCTCCGTGGAAAAAATATACAGCCATATTCGAATTATATAATAAAATTTTGTAATGAAATGTTACGATTATTTTATCATGTGTTAGTTTGGTATAAAAAATGTACTTAATATATATAAGTTTATTTTGAATGATTAGGTATATATATAAGGAGATACATTATGGCCGAAAAAATCAGTATTGGGAATGTCGATTTTGACAAAGATACAGTCTTAGTTTCAAGAGAAATTTATGAAAAAGGTCAAAAAATGAATTATGTATTTTTGGTCGGAGGTACCAAAATAATGTTTCCTGATCAGGAGAAAAAGAATGCTGCGGTATCTTTAGCAACACAATACAATAAAGATGTTGCGGAGGTATGTGCATGGTTTGACAATATTAAAGGTTTGATTGTTGAAGATGCACCGCTGAATATGAATTATCGAATAAGAGAAATGTAGAATTATACAAAAAAGGGGGCTGATTTTATTCAGTCCCTTTTTTATTTTTATGAATTGTTTAATTTTATTCTAGCTTTCTATTAAAAGACTTGCTCCAATAACTCCTGCAGTGTTTCCAAGTTGAGCTGGTACTACTTCTACTGCAGAGCCTGCAATTTTCATTGCACGTTTTTTTAATGTTTCAGTAAGAGGTTGCAATAATAAATCGCCTGCATCAGCAACTCCGCCACCTACAATAATTTTTTCAGGATTAAGTAAGTTTACAACACTTGCCATTCCAACACCGATGTATTCTCCCATTATAGTGAAAATTCTTTGTGCTACAGGATCACCTGCCTTAGCTGCTTCACATACGATATAAGGAGTAATAGTTCCTCCGTTAGCCATTTCTCTATATTTTGTAGATTTGCCGCCTCTGATGTAATCTTCTGCCATGGCAACGATTGATGGGCCTGATGCAAAAGCTTCTAAACATCCTGTATCTCCGCAACCACATATAGGACCGTCATTTATTTGTAACTTGATATGTCCTATTTCTCCTGCTGCATTAGATGCACCTCTTACAAGTTTACCGTTTACGATAAGTCCTGAACCGATACCTGTTCCAACTGTAATGCATATTAAGTTTTCACAACCTTTACCGGCACCATAGTTCAATTCCCCAAGAGCTGCACATCTTACATCGTTATCTACGCGTGTAGGAATTTTAAATTCATCTTCTATAAGTTTTGCAATAGGAACTTCTACCCAACCAGGGATGTTAGGAGCGTTTCTAACTATGCCGGCTTTGTAGTCAACTTGACCTGGGAAACCAAATCCGATTCCTTCGATATCTTTAGTTGACAATTTTGTCTCTTTTAATAAGTCATGTATTGCTTGTTTAATATTGTTTACTGTATATTCATAACCCATTTCTGCACGTGTAGGAACAGAGTTTGAATAAATAATTTCTCCCTTGTCATTTACCAGTGCAATTTTTACGTTGGTTCCGCCAACATCTATCCCAATTCTGTTTTTTGTCATTATTAATCTCCCCCATAAAATAACTTTAATATAATAATATGACAAACAAGGCAGGATTGGAATTATTTTTTTGAAAATATTTTATAAAAAACAGTCGAATGGTTACATTCGACTGTTTTTAGTTTTGTATTATTAATTTTTTAAAATTTTACTTGTGGTACAGCTTTTTCTGATTCTGATACTTCGAAATAATCTCTTGCTTTAATTCCAGCAAAAGCTGCAATTATTGATGTTGGGAAACGTCTTATTGCCGAATTTAATTCTTTTACGCTGTCATTGTAATCTTTTCTTGCGACTGCTATACGATTTTCTGTTCCGCTTAATTCATCTTGTAATGAGATAAATGATTTGTCAGCTTTTAGGGTTGGGTATCTTTCTACTATCATAAGAAGTCTTGAAAGTGCTGAATTTAGTTCATTATTACTTTGTTGTACAGCTTTTATGTCGTTAGAATTTATTGCACCTGAAAGTTTTGAACGAGATTCTGCGACATTGCTGAATACTTGACTTTCATGAGCTGCGTATCCCTTTACTGTACTTACCAAGTTTGGAATTAAGTCATTTCTTCTTTTTAGTTGGTTTTCAACTTGTGCCCAGTTTGAATTAATGTTTTCATCCATTGTTTGGAGTTTGTTATATGTTCCGATAAACATACTTGCAAGGGCAATTATTGCAAGTATTATAACTCCTAAAATAATTAAACCTGTTTTTTTCATTTTTACCCTCTTCTTTTTTATTACGTAAGTTTGTATTTTAATTTTGAATTATTACCAACCTCTGGAGCTTCCGCCTCCACCGAAGCCGCCACCACCACCGAAGCCGCCAAAACCGCCTCTGCCTCCGCGACCTATGCCTCCTCCATGAAATATTTTTTTGCCTGAAGATGTTTTTGGCATTATATTATATATTGCAAACCAGATAAGAATAAATGATAATATGTATATCATGCTATCATCATCTTCCTCATTTTTAGTTGGAGGAATTGGTCTGTTGCCTGAAATTGTTACTCTATCAGCTTTTGCTATGTCATAAGCCAGAGCTTTGGTGCCTTGTACTATTCCTGTTTCGTAATCATTTTTTTTGAAGTATGGAATCATAAAATCATCCATAATTCTTCCTGCATGAGCATCAGTGATTGTACCTTCAAGTCCGTAACCTACCTCTATACGCATCTTTCTATCATTGGTTACGACAAGAATTACGGCACCTTTGTTAGTTTTTTTTGAGCCTATTTTGTATTTTCTGCCTATTTCTAGGGCTGCGTTTTCTACAACATCTCCATTGAGTGTCTTTAATGTTACTACTGCAATATCACTTTCTGTTTTTTGTTGAAGTTCATATAGCAAAGCATTTAATGTATTTTCTGACTGGTTTGAAAGTACATTTGCATTGTCTGATATAAATCCATTGAACACCAGGTTTGGTAACGCTAACACGCTATTCCCAATTAAAAGGCTAATGGATATGATTATGAGTGTTAGTACCTTTTTCAATATCAATCCTCCATAAGTACTCTATCAAGGCATGCTTTTGGTGAATATTGCCATTCTCTGAATGTTATACGTTTGACTTTAAATCCGCAGCGTTCTAATATTGCTTGTTTTTTCATGTTTGAAACTCTATCAGAGAATTTATCTTCCATTCCATCGACTTCAATGATAAATTTATT
>CASECH010000220.1 GCA_949286405.1 uncultured bacterium | reverse complement strand
TTATTTCTTCTCATTGGAATAGTCTGCTGTGCCAGGGAATTTATCTTGTCCTGTCATTTTTTTAGTAATCCAGTATTGCATTTTCGGAATTAATGTAGATAAGAATAGTGCTGATACCGCAAAGCCTGTACCCCAATTGAATGCATTTTTGATAAAGTTTTCTCGACAAGCTTTTTTTACAATTGCTATGTCTATTTCACCTGAACCTTTTTTAGCTTTTTCAATAACTTTGGTTGCATATTCATATACATCATTTTTTAATTCTTCAAGAGTTTCTTGTGCGACAAATTTGTATGGATTTGCAGATGCTCCTTGTTTTATTCTTACAAAAGGAATATCGTCTTGGGTTGCTACTTGATATAAATTTTGAATGAATTCAGGCATGTTTATTGCTCCTTCTCTAAATACATCTTTTACTTGATGTTTAGAAAGGATTGATACACCTTCAATTTGGGGTTGGAGTTTTGACATGCGTTTTGCAAGGTCTGAGTATTTACTTATTTCGGCTTGTGTATATTTTCCGCTATTTGCAAGGTAATCCGTAAAGTCTTGCAGTGTTATTACTTTATCTTTGAATTTTGCATTTAGTTCAGGGGTTATTTTGTACGTATTATTATTATTGCCTAAGAATTCTTTTTCAAATTCTTCGACTTTCATTTTTCCACCTTTTTCTTTCAAAAATGCTTCCATATGATCACTTATTTGTTTTGCCGCAATAGGATCTAGTCGTCTAGGTTTTCCATCTTCAATGGAATTTAGCCATTTGTTAATGTTTGGCATACTGAACATATAGAAATATATTGAGCTTAAATCCCTAAATAGAATTTCTGTTCTTTCATGATCATTTCTTGCTGATACTGCTCTTCCTCCTGCAATACCAACGTCGGTTGAAAGTAATTGGTATTTTGAGTTATTTTCAAAATTGTTCGCTAAAGATAGTAGTACTTGAGTATCTGCTATACCATTAAATGAAACATTTTTCTTATCTTCGGATTTTGAATTTATGAATTTATCCATACTTTTTACAGGAGTTTGGATATTGTTTTTTTGATTTTTTTGAATAGAATTAGTTTCTGTATCTTTTTTGCTTCTTAAAATAGTTGTGATGTGCTGGTTAATTTTTGGTACAACCAGCCCTACAAGTATATTAGCAAGTAAGATACTTGATGTTACTTTTAGTAGTTTAAATTTTGCTATTTGTCGTTCTGTTAGCCCTGTTTTGTCCGCTTTTAGGAAGTTTTTCAGAGGTTTTCTTAATCCGTCTTCTTCTACGTCAAAATTCGTTGTATGCAGTTTTAATAATTTTTGTCCTATTTTATCGTTCATTTTATTGAACATTTTTACGCCGGCAAACCAAAAAGCAGCTCCGATACTTTCTTCTGTAAGACGTTCTCGTGCTTCTTCGAAACCTCCTCTATTATAGGCTTGTATTGTTCTGCCACCCGTTACAAAACACTCCAGTAATATTAATGGTGCAAGGCTTTTGCTTGCCATTCCGCGTACAAATCTTCTTGGGTAACTAAAATTTTGGATTGTTTGATTTGGAGTAATTTTTATCGTCATAAGAATTCTTGTTATACTACAATACGAACAATTTATTTAATCATCCTAAAAATTTTTTTTTGCGTTAAAATCTATTTATATTAATATTTTGTTACATATAAAGTGTTTGGTATACGCTAATTAAGTTTTGTTAAAATTTTTATACTAACTAACAATGTTTTTTATTTACAGTTTTTGTTAGAATGTGGAAGAAGGTCAGTATAAATGTTTGTTAATTCTATAAATAACAATAAATTTCAGAGTTTTAATGCTAATAAGGAGCGTGATAAGGTAAATAATTTAAGACCTAAGGTTGTTGCTTCTTCAATTTTAGCTACAGGAGCTGCTTTTACGGCAATTGCAAAAAAGCAAGGATTTTCATTAAAGTTTTCTGATATAAAAAAGACTCCTATTAAGGATTGGGCTTTATTTAGATTATATGATAAAAAACATCCTAATCGTAGAATTATTGAGTTAGAAGAAAAAGAAATTATTACTCTTGCAGGCTCTTCTGTATTAGGTGGTTTGGCAGCGGGAGTTACTTTCGATGACAAAAGTCAAAGAAAAGCTAAAGTCAAAGAGGCGGTAAATCAGTTTTTAGGCAATGTTTTAGTGCCTGTTGGATGTGTAAGTCTTGTATCAAGATTGTATAAGAAAAATAAAGAAGGTATTTTAAATCTAGTTCCTCAAATTAAAGAAAATGGAACTATTGCTAAAAAACTATCTAAAAATGCTATTAAGAATATTAATTCTTCATTGCGTGCAGTACCATTTTCTTTAGCAACAATTGGAGCTTTGGGAATTGGTATAGTTACAGGTAATAGAGTTTCTAATTTTTTGAATGAAAAAGTTTTTCATAAACAAGTTGATAGAAAAATTAAAGGTTCAGATTTTGCCCCACACGTAGATGATATAGGAATGGCTGTTTCTTTGATGGCTGATAAATCAATTGCTTCTTCTTTAATACAAAGAACTGTTCCGGCATTTTTGTGTGTGCCTGGTATTGAGGTGGGAATACATCGAGAGTAGTGTAAATATTATTATATAACTTATAACTATTCTTTTAGAATGCTTTCGTAGTGTGCTAATTTTTCTATAACAGGATTAAACGTATTATTTAGTTCTTCTATTTTTTGAGTATTTTCCCCTGCTTGAAGTTTTAGCATGTCAAGTTTTGCTTGAAGTGCCATTTTTAATACTTCTGGAATATTTATTGCTGTTGGATTATCACTTGATAGATTTTCATAATATTTGTCTATAAAATCTGAAGGTATTCTTAGTTTCCAATTATCTTTACGATTTGTTCCTCCAATGTTGTATACAATATCGTCATCTACTATACCAAGTATATCTGCAAAAGATATTTGGAATTTTTTCGTTGTTAATAATTCTGCAAATTTTGCTTTTACTCTTTCTTTATCATCTTCTGCTATTTTATTTCTGAAACTATTACGTTCTTTTATTCTTGAAGGATCCATGTTTAAATAACCTGCAAGATAATCAGGATTCCAGCCGTCACTGTTTTTAGTCCAGTAATCTTTATATTGATTACCATTAGTGTCATGTTTAATATTAAATCTTTTTATCATTTGAAGTCCGGGAATAGAATCATGTGATCCAAGAAGATACCAGTCTTTTTCACTTCCTCCTTGTACTCTTGCCCATTCTGTTTGCATAAGTCTAGGGAGATGTAAATTTTCGTAATATACTTTTGAGAATGCTTCAGGTTGACTGCATACATCTTCCCATACAGCATCATCAGGATTTAAATTATGTTCTTTCAGTGTCGGTAGAACAATCTCATTCATTATATTTGAATGATAAGTCTTATGCCCATCTTTGTGAGTGAAATCGCAGGAATAATTTTTGTAGTCATCAATAGGTTTTCCATCGGCAGATCTCATATTGGATATATATTCTGCATGAACAGGATTATTTGTAGGTGTATTTAAAATTTTTCCGTTGGAATCAAAAATAATGCTGCTATTATCAATGATATATGGTTCAATAAGTCCCATTACATGGTCTATTCTAACGTTTTCACAAAATTCAAGAGCATTGTCAAGTTTTTCTTTTAAGAATAATCCTGCTGTCCCAAGTTCTTTGTTAGAGCCTTTGAACAATTTTCTTGGATGAAGTATAGGACTATCCCACATTTGAGGATTTTTCATATACTCATATGCTCCAATCTGGTATCCCTTTATAAATGCATCCTGATGTCTCCAGTGATCCATTTTTGAACAACCGACAAGCATGTCACTAAAATATTTAAATCCTATTTTTTCTCTGAATTCTTTATTTTCTTTTATTTGTTTTGTTGCAATGAACTGTTCAAATTTATATTTTTCGATTTCTTTTTTGTTACTATTATATAGATTGTTATACCTGATACAGGCATTTATATCTCCTTGTTTAACAAGTAGTATTAAATTTCTGTCAGTGTTATCAGGCCATTTTTCGAAATTTTCTGTACCATATTCTTCAGCTAAAACATTAAAGATTCCTTCTTCTGTAAGACGTTTATTGTTTTTATTGTCGTTAGATTTTAGGAATATTTGAAATTCTTTATTTAGCTCAAGTGCATTCGCATCACCATTCTTTAGTTTTGTTCTGAAGCCTATAAAGGCTTTTTCAAGTGCATTGTCATAAATTTCATTTGCTTTATTGAAGTCAGTATATGTGTAATTTTTATCTGTATGTTTTGGGGTTAGAAGAAGATTATCAATATCTTTTTCATCCAAAATTTCTGCGTAATCACTATTTTGTAAAGCTTGAAGATCTATGAAAAGTCTGTTTTTTGCAAATGCTGAAGAATTATATGGAGAATTATTTCCTCTTACAAGTTCTCCGTTTGGTCCAAGTTGGTTACCGTTGAATCCGTATAGGGCTAAAAATTTGATATATTCATTTGCTGCTTTGCTGAAAGGAGAACCTATACATGAATCTTTATCTGTTGCAGGAAAACATGATCCATGTGTTATTGCTATTCTTTCCTTTGTACCCATTATGTTATAGGCCTTATTAATTGTATTTTGCATGTCATCAGCTTCCGCTTCCGTTGGTTTTCGACCAAATGAAGCTGTTAACGTATGTGTTTTTTTATCAATCCCTAATACTCGCATGCTCTTATAAAATCCCTGAATAAAATTTTTTGCTACTTAATTTAATATTTATTTATACTTCTCCAATAATTTCAATATTGCAGTTACATCCTATTTCTTCTCTTGCAAGTACTGTTACGTTATTTATATAATTAGATAGTAATGTAAAAAGCAGATGTCTGAATTCAAGGGGTGCAAACAATTTAATTTCAGAAATATTAAGTAATTTTGCTTGTTTTTCAACTTTTTTAGCAAGTTTTTCTGCAAAATCAGCATCAATTCTAACTACGGAATTATCATCTTCTTCAAAATTAGGTTCAAAACTGCTAATAGTTTTTTCAGATATTTCAATAGCTTGGATAGTGCCTTCTGAATTCATATTGTTGTGACAAATTTGGCGTGATAGGGCAAGTCTGATTTTTTTGATTAAATCAGATTTGCTGCTACTGTCTGCAAAGTCATTTATTTTTTCAAATATGTATACGATGTCTTTTATTGAAATTTTTTCTTTTATCAAATTTGTTAGTATATAGCGTAAATCTGCAAGGTTAACAAAGTCCGGAATAATATTTTCTACTAAAAATAAGTTTTTATCTGTAACTATATCTATATATTTATCAAGTTCTTCATAATCAAGTAGGTCTTCTACGTGTTTTATTGCACAGAATTCAAGGGCTCTTGATATAAATTCTGTACCGGTAAGACCTTTTTGCCAAAAATCCTTAGCTTTATCTTTTTCTATCCAAATTATTTTTTCTCCTGTAATTTGATCTATGTCAATATGAGAATTTTTGATTTTTTTATCAAGTTTTAAGTCCTTTGCAAAAAATACCAAACAGTCAGGATATACAAAACTTTTGAATACATCCAGACCATGTATTCTTATACTGAATTCGTAGGGATTAAGTATTTCACTGTCTTGAAAAATGATTTTTGGAATTACATACCCAAGATTTTCGGTCAATTTCAGTCTTAGTTTTACTGTTTCTGCAACAAGTTCTTCTTCAGAAATATCTTGGTCTGGATCAATGTAGCCAAGCAATTCTTCACTAAGATGAATTGCAAGCTTGTCTTCATGAAGTCTTGAGTACATCTCATCTGTAGATGTAGTTTTGCTTAACTGGTATTTTAATTCATCTAATTCTTTTAATGCGGCTGATATTTTATCATTAAGTTTTTTTCGGCCTATTGATGCGGGAGCTGCTACTTCCAATTCTTGTTTTATTTTTGCTATGTTTGCTTTTTTAGTTCTTATTTTTGATTGAATTTCCAAACATTTTTCGTAGGGAGTAAGTTTTGGAGAAAGAATTTTTTCCATCTGGCTTTTGAATGTAGATATGTTGATAATATCAGTATTTTCTTCTGTGTTATCTGTTGAAATTTCGCTCATAAATATACAGTTGCACATAACTCCTTCGTCAGTTTCAACTTCATGCATACTGTATAATTCCCAGCCGTTCATTGACATTTCGTTTAAAAGATTTTGAAGTTCTTGTACATTTTCACTTGAACAGGTTTTTATTACATACTGCATTTTTTTATTCAACATAAAACTACTCCTAAGATTTTATTTGTTTTGATTGATTAATATTTTTATTGCTTCTATTGCGGTTTTAATTGCTTTGTCTGTATCGTGTTCTATCGGGTTATCAAGATTAAGTTTTTCTCTTTCTTGATTAGCTACTGTGAGGAATACTGATCCTACTTTTACTTTTAATGCACTTGCTACTATAAACAATGCAGCTGACTCCATTTCAGATGCTAAGCAGCCTAGTCGTTTCCAAGCTTCCCATTTATTTTGTAATTCATAGCTTACAGGCATTCTATCAGGAGAGTGCTGACCATAAAAAGAATCTTTGCATTGTACTATACCAGTGTGATAATCATATGAAAGTTGTTTTGCAGCTGATACAAGTGCATTTATTATATCTAAGTTTGCAACAGCTGGAAATTCTATTGGTGCATATTCTTTACTGGTACCTTCCATTCTTATTGCTCCTGTTGCAATTACAATATCTCCTCCTTTTACATTGATATCCATTCCTCCGCAGGTACCTACTCTTATAAAATTTTTTGCACCTATATTAGTCAACTCTTCCATTGCAATAGCTGCAGAAGGCCCACCTATACCGGTAGATGTTACACTAACTTTTGTATCATTCAAATAGCCGGTATAGGTTACAAATTCTCTTCTGTCTGCTATTAATTGAGGTTTTTCGAAATATTCTGCAATTTTTTTACACCTTTTAGGATCTCCAGGTAGTATTACGTATTCACCTACATCTCCATTTTTGAGTCCTATATGGTACTGTTCACCGTTTGTAGAATATTTCATATTTATTACCTTTCTTATAATAATTTTCTAGCTTGTGGCAAACTAAATTAGTATTGTCCACTTTTTAGTTTTTGGATAACAAGATCAGAAATATCAACGCCACCAACAAAAATTACTCTATAATCAAGTATTGCATCAAGTTTTTGTTCTACTAGTACTTGTTTCGTTGCAGCTTGAATTTTATTATATACTTGCTCTTCTTTAGAAGCTTTTAGTTTCATGTATGCTTCTTCTTTCATTTTGAATTCTTTAGCTGTTGCTTCTTCAAAATTTTGTTTTTGTAGAGGTGTGCTTAGTGATTTGTATTGTTTTTCTTTATCTACCATATATTGTTGCATTTCAAGAGCTTTTGCATCAATATCCTTTACAGCTTGTTGAGCAAAAGGGAAATTCTCTTGGACTTTTTGATAGTTAATATAGCCAACTCCTGCGGCATAAGATTGGTTACCCATTACCATAAACATTCCTGCTGCAAGTGCAAGTAGTCCAAATTTAATTTTTTTCATAAAACCTCCTGTTATTAATATAATATATCGCCTACACCAAAAGTGAAATAACCGTTTCTTGACCCATTTTCTCCAGGGTTTGTAAGTGGAATACCATAATCAATTGATAATGGACCAAGTCCAGGTATATACAATTTAAGCCCAACACCGGCAGATACTGCATATAATGGTCTGTCGTATAATTCATTTGTAATTGTAGGATTAAATACTTTACCTGCATCTACCCAAGCTGTAAATCTTAAGTTATTTAAGAAACTTATTTTTGTTCTATCCAAGAATGGTATTGGAGTTGCAAATTCTGCACTACCCATAATGAATGCGTCACCTGTACCTACACCACTCATTTTGAAACCTCTTACAGTGTAAGGACCACCTAATCTATATGCCATAACTTCAGGCATGTTATCACCGTGGATTTTTCCTCCTCCTTTAGCTGTGAAAGACAATGATGACTTCTTACCGACAGGGATATATTGTTTAACCATACCTGTTAGTTTTCCGTGAGTTTTATCAAAGTCAATAATTCCAAGTTCTTCATCAAATCTTAAACTAGCCATTGTACCTTTTCTTGTTACAGTCGCACTGTCACGAGTATCATATAGCAATGCAGGACTTAAAGATAAGAAGAAACCTCCGTCCAATTGTTTCGCACGTTCTGAAATTGGAACATTATATTTGTTATATAAGCTTGAAATTTTAGCAAAATCACCTTCTGATACATCGATATTTTCAACACCAAGCGTGAATGTAGATGTAACGTGTTTGTTAAACTTCATCCTATGAGCAACAGTAGCCTCTGCTCCGACTCTTCTTTCAATTGCTAGAGGTACTTGGTAACTTCCAAAATCTCTATAGAAAATTTTGCTCATTAAAGATGTATCTGCGTTAAAGAAATATGGTTCAAAGAAGCTTAATTCCGCTTGAATATTCATTCTTCTTTTTATTGATGCATCATTCAGAATTACACCGGTACCGGCTATACCATTAAGAGATAGTCTTTGGTTACGTCCTCGAAAATTGTTATCTGCAATGCCTAAGGATCCGAATACACCGGTAACTGAATCTATACCTCCACCTACAGAGATACTTGCAGTTCTTTGTTCTTCAACGCTTATTGTAATATTATATGTGTCAGGATTTTCTCCTGAGGGTTCTATTTCTCTTGTTACATCTTTAAATGCTTGAGTAGCATAAAGTCTTACAATGTCTTCTTTTAGAAGGTTTTCGTTATATACCATACCAGGTTCACTCAAGACATTTCTTTCGATTACGAAATCTTTTGTTTTTTCATTACCTGCGATAAGTATTTTGTTAATTTTACCTTCTTTTATGCTCACATTAACTGTGCCGTCTGGATCGTCTGTAATGGAGTCTACACGTGCTAGAATATAGCCTTTTGAGGAATAGCATTCTTGAATTTTATTAATTGCTTCATTTAATTCGCTTATATTTTGCGGTTTGCCTTTCATTGGCATAAGGTAGGCTAGAATCTCTTCTGTTGAGACCACGGAATTACCTTCTATTGTAAAATCTGTTACTGGGGTATTTTCTTCTATCAATATTTTAAGGGTGATTGTTCCGTCGCTGTTATTTACCGGAATAGCTTTCATGTTTTCCGTAAAAAAGCCTAATTGATAGATTGCTTTAAGGTCCTTTTGTAATTGAGATCTATTATAATAATCCCCTTTTTTTAGTTTCATTGTGTCTAAAATTGTTTGAGGATTGGTTACATTTGCTCCAATTATTTCTATATCTTTTATTTGTTTCTGGTTTTTTGTTTCACTTACAGAAGCGGAAGCTTTAGGTGTAGATGTATCCAAGTCATATGAATTTTGAGGAATAGCAGGAGCAGAGTCTCCTTCAAAATCATAGTCAGGAGTATCATCTGACTTTTTATCCACAGGAGAATTTTGAACCTCTTGAATTTCAGGTTTTTGCTTTTTCCCTTTGAACCATTTTAAGCTGAACGCTTCTGCACTCATCGGGTATGTAATCATTAATGACAAAGCAATTAATGTTATATATAATTTTTTTATATAATTCAAGAATTATTGTCCTTAAAACTTCATTAATACTATTCCTAAAAATATTATAGCATAAATTAAAAAAAGTGGAATACATAAAGAAAATGATTGAGTTTTGTTAATTTTCTATAATTTTTTTGTATATATCATTTTTATTTAAATCGTATAGTGCAGCAAGGATTGAGGATATTTCTTTTGCTTTGAAATTTTTTTTCTTTAGAATGTTAATTTTTTCATCCAGTTCAATTTCATTATTATCTGATTTTGTCCTGAATACCATTGCAACAATTTCTCCTTTTAGGGTATTTTTTTCAAAATATTCTATTACAGAATGAACATCATTTATTACAATTTCTTCAAAAACCTTTGTCAGTTCTCGACCAATTGCAACTTTTGCATTTGGATTAAATTCTTTTATTATTTCAAGTGTATTCATTATTCGGTTTGGTGAATCATAAAATACTAAATCCGTAGATTTGTATTTTGATAAAATACTTTCAATTTGATTTTTAGTTCTTGGAAGAAAACCTATGAAAGTAAAATTTTCTTCTTCTCTTGATATTTGAGATAAAAATGTAACAACTGCATTGGCACCTGGTAATGAGGTTATTTTTATATCATTTTTGCGGAGTTCTTTCACTAATATTGCTCCTGGATCACAAAAAAGAGGTGTTCCCGCATCAGACACAAGTGCCATCTTCTTTCCCGATTTAAGCATTGAAAGAAAGTAGTCAACGCGTTCTTTTTCATTAAATTTGTGATAAGAAATACATTTAGTATCTATTTTTAGATGATTTAATAATTTTTGAGTTACTCGTATATCTTCACAAGCTATGATATCAACATTTCTAAGAGTTTCTATTGCCCTTTCTGTGATGTCTGACAGATTGCCTATTGGTGTTGGTACTATGTAAAAATCGTATTCTTTCATAATTTGATTTTAGCATAAATTAAAAAGTATTAGTTAAACTTTTTTTCTAATTCTGTTGAAAGGTTATCAATAATTTCTTTGTAATTTACAGATACAGGTGTTGGTTTTGATGTTGATATAACATTTAAAAATACTTGAGCGTGTTCTGGAGAATTTTTATCCAAAAAGTATTTTGAATTTGCGACATCTTTTCTTGCTGGTACTATAAGTCCGCTTTGAGTTAGTTTTTCGATACTTTCTTTGGAAGATAAATATTCTACAAGTTTTTCTGCTTCTTCTGGGTGTTTAGTTGATTTTGAAATGGACCATCCTGATGCGTCAAGCGGGACGATACTTCCTTTAGAACCTTGTGGGAATTCTACTATATCCCATTTGAATTTAGCTCCTTCTCTGTATTTAGGAGTTAGCCAGCGTCCTGAAAGGTGCATGGCTATTCTTTCTTGCAAAAACATTTGAGCCATAGTGGCACTTGCACTTTCTGATTTTTCAGGTGCAACGTGATATTTTTTTCTTAAATCTGTATAGAAATTTAGTCCTTTTTGACTTTGTTGGCTACTAATAATTACTTCCTCAAGATTATCTGAAAGAATTCCTCCGCCCTCACTCATTAAATAAGGAAGAAAAAACATAGGGTCTTGTTCAAAACTTATTGCAAAAGTTTTTTGGTCGGTTAACTTTATACTTGTATTTATGAAATCTTTAAATGTCCAATTTGAATTAGGGTATGGAATGTGTTTTTTATCAAATATATCTTTGTTGTAGTATATAACTAAATTTGATACATCTCGTGGGATTGCGTATAATTTTCCTTTATAGCTGAGTGCTTTTAGGGCATTTTCATAGTATGTATTCTTTAGCTTTTGATTAGAAGATGTAGGGATTTCTTTTAGTACGCCGGCATTTGCATAAATAGGGAGGTATAAGTTGTTCATAAAAATGACATCAGGTGCCGTATTTGATGCAAACAAAAGATGTATTTTTTGAAAATAGTTCTGAGGAATATGCATAAAATCCACTTTTATATTTGGATTTTTATTTTCAAAATCTTTAAGTAGCGGCTCAAGGATTTCTACTTCAGATTTAGATCCCCAGCTTGCAAATTGTATAGTTATTGAGTTATCTGTTTTATTAGAACATCCACACAGTGTACAACTACATATCAGTGTTGCAATGAATATAAATTTTTTTATGTATGTTTTCACTTAGCTGCTCTCAATTTAATGTCTATAATTCTATTAAGACACCCATTTTATTATCATTTACTTCAATCAAAGATTTGAAGTTATCTGCTTTTACCATATAGACATTTGCGTTATCATGTCTTACTTGGATAGGTTTGTCTACATTTTTATCAAATTTTTTCAATACAAATACTTCTTCATTTACACGACCAATTAGGGCAGATTTTCCTTCGTGATTTACAATGTAGAAACCTTTATTGTTATCAATATTGAATCCTGATTTTACGATTAGACCGTTTATATATGAATCTTTTGTTTCGTTTCTAAGTTTTTCAATAGGATTTGATTGCAAAGTATTTATTTCTTGAGGTTTTGCAGTTTCTGTTTTTTCTATTTGAATTTGACTTTTTGCCGGTTGCATTATTCCAGCAAGATCGTGTTGTCTGTCTAGTGTTGGTCTTATTTTTGCAATATTTGGAGCCATCGGATTTGTTACTTTTTTGGCTTCTTTTTCTTTATCTAAGATGGAGAAAAATTCTTCAACGGATGACATTACGTAATCATTTTCATCAATATTCATTTCTTTGGCCCTTTGTTTTAGTGCTTGTATTTCAGATATATTAAGGTTTGGATCTTTCATTCTTCTTTTATTTGAGTGAAGTACTGATGATCCCAGATTAACATTTTCTGCTTCTTTTAATTTTTGAGTTTTTTCGTATTTCTTAAATCTACTTTTTATCTTGTCACGATGTGACATTTCAAGAGGATTAGTTGAAAGGTTATTAGAATCAAAACCTTTTAGTTTAATTGTTTTTTGGAGCTGTTTGTGAATTGTATTGTCTTCACTTTGGACTTCAATTATTTCTGGATTAAATTCAGAATTAGGTGCCATATCTGCTACAATTTGCTCCAGTTGTTGACGTTTTTGATCAATAACTTCTTCAGTGGCAGGTTGTTTTATGAACGTATAATTACCTTTGTTTGCACCTCTTGAAACAGGTTTTGCAGATGCATCAAGATATTTTTGGTATTTTTGTTGCCAATTTAAATCTTTATCATTTACAATATTATTGTAGCGTAAAGTGTTAAGTGCAGGTGGTTGTTCTGCAAGATGATTAAGAAAAGAGTCTTTTAAAATTTTTGAATTTACAAGTGTTGCCTTTATAATTTTTGAAATAATATACAATCCGATAAGCGGAGTAAGTATGAAAAATAAAATTGTTGCTATGCCAATTGGCATTTTATTTGCTACCTCACTAATTACTGAAAGTAAATCTTCCTTCATAGAATTTAGCATAAGAACGTATGAAGGTAAAGTTTTTTCTTTTTTGATTGTCTGTTGAACATTTTCTTTGTCTGTTAAATTATTTTCATTAGTTGGTTGTATAGTTGGAACAATATTGTCCAAATCATCTTTAGAAGTTGCAAGAGGATATTTGTTTTCCAGATTATCTCTTATGTTATTTGTTTTATTTTCGACTTTTTGTGAGATTTCATTTATCTCTTTTTTCTTTTCTTGAATAATTTTTACTTTTTTAGTTTCTTTTAAGGGTTGTTGTTGTGTTGTTGTTATGTTTTTATTTGTTTCTTTGTTTTCTGTAATATTTCGTTGTGCTTTATTTACTGTAATATTTGTTTTTCTTTGAATATTTTCGGCTTTTAATGAATTGTTTTTACCTATATTGTTTTTGATAGAATTTGCTTCTGCAATTAAAGTTTTGTATTCTTTTTCTTCTGCAGTTATAGGATTTGATTTTTGAGTTTTTGTTTTGATATTTATAGGTTTAGTTGTAATTAGTGTAACTTTGGTGTATGCATTACCACTTTCATTAACGCTTTTTACATCTACGTGTGAGACAAGATCTTTTACGCTGCCTAAGTCAGGTGCTGAATATCCAGATGAAACTACTTTTGGCATCAGGACAACATACTTGTTATCTGATTTTTTTCTTACAACAATGTTGTCTTGGTAAGGAGTTGTTGTAAAAAAAGTTAAATCTACCGCGTTGTTATTTGATTTTTGTAAATCAAGTTGAACGAGGTTATTATCACCTGCTGATGCTAGATTGACATTGGTCAATGCTAACCCAAGCAAAAATGCTATTCCAAATATATTGGATTTTTTTACCATCTTCTACCGTTAGTTAATTTTTCCCTATAGTATATATAATACTTTGAGTTGCAAAAAATTGCCAAATTCTTAATAAATTGATAAATTTGTGTTACAATTGTTAAAAAATAGAGGTAATTTATATGAAAAGCGGTTTTGTAGCAATAATTGGCAGGCCTAATGTAGGAAAATCTACTATACTAAATCAAATTTTAGGACAAAAGATTGTTATTACAACAGATAAAGCACAGACAACTCGTAAAAGAATAAAGGGTATTTATACAAATGAAAAAGGTCAAATAGTTTTTATAGATACTCCAGGAGTTCACAAACCCCTTAATAAATTGGGTGAATTTTTACTTGATGAAGCTAAAGTTGCAGTCCCTGATGCTGATTTAATTTTGTTCTTAGTTGATGGTTCTGACCCTGCTGGGAAAGGTGATAAATGGATTGCTCAAAATATTTTACAAACTGATATTCCTGTGATTATTGTAATGAATAAAGTTGATAAAATTAAAAATATGCAAAAGGTTGAGCAAAATCTTTTGAGCTATAAAGTTTTGTTTGAAAAAAATTATCCTGTTGTGAAGGTATCAGCAAAAACAGGTCGAAATATAGATACTTTAATAAAAAATATTTATAAATATTTGCCTGATGGAGATTTTTTATATCCTGAAGATGTCGTAACAGAAGAAACGATGCGTGATGTTGCAGAAGAAATTATTAGAGAAAAAATTCTTCTTAATACTTCTGATGAAATACCTCATTCTGTTGCAGTGAAAATTGAGAGTTATTCTGAAAATGATGATATTGATAGAATTTATGCCACAATTTATTGTGAGACAAAAAGCCAAAAAGGGATTCTTATCGGTAAAAATGGTAGTATGTTGAAAACGATTGGCTCAGAAGCTCGTATTGAGCTAGAAAAGATTGTTGAAAAGAAAGTCTTTCTCGGGCTTGAGGTGAAAGTTGAAAAAGACTGGCGTAAAAAGCAATCTTCTTTAAAAGAATTTGGATATGAACAGGATAAATGATTTTTGAAAGGTGGAATAAAACATGAATAAAATTGCAGGTTCAAATACTAAGAAAACTAATATGTTTGCTTTTTATCGAGCATTTACTCTTGCCGAAGTTCTTATTACTCTTGGTATTATTGGGGTTGTTTGTGCCCTTACTCTTCCAGCAATTATTCAAAAATATCAAGAGAAAGTTTGGTTAAATCAATTTAAAACAACATATTCCATTCTTTCGCAAGCGTATTTGAGTGCTTATCAGGAACATGGATTGCCTGAAGACTGGGGGTTATCTGAAACCAGAACACAAGAAAGCGTAGCTCTAATAGCTTCTTACCTTACTCCTCACCTAAAAGCAGCTAATGATTTTGGTCAAAATGATAAACATTCTACGCATGGTCTTCCAATGTACTACATAGGTTTAAATGGTAAAAAAGTAGGAACAGGTTTTAATGGATGGGATAAAATGGAATATATTTATGCTCTTGCTAATGGTGCAGTTATTGGAATTAGTTCTTATGGACGTCATGATGTAGATAAACGATTTCGAGTTGTACTATATGTTGATATAAATGGAGCTAAAGGCCCAAATCAAATGGGGAAAGATTTCTTTTTTCTTTGTCTAAGTTCAAGAAAGAATTATCCTATAGTTACTGGTTACGAT
>CASECH010000219.1 GCA_949286405.1 uncultured bacterium | reverse complement strand
GTAACCTACAGCTGATGGCATACGACCAAGTAGAGCTGATACTTCAGAACCTGCTTGAGTAAATCTGAAAATATTATCTACGAATAGCAATACATCTTGTTTTGAGTAGTCCCTAAAATATTCAGCAGCAGTTAGAGCTGAAAGACCTACTCTCATTCTTGCTCCAGGCGGCTCGTTCATTTGACCGTAAATCAGTGCAACTTTGTCAATTACACCACTTTCTTTGAATTCATTCCACAAGTCATTACCTTCACGAGTTCTTTCTCCTACACCGCCAAATACTGATACACCATTATGTGCCATTGCGATATTGTGTATTAATTCTTGAATAAGAACAGTCTTGCCTACACCAGCACCACCAAATAAACCTATTTTACCGCCTTTTTGATATGGTTGAAGAAGGTCAATTGCCTTAATACCTGTTTCAAGAATTTCAATATTAGTATTTTGATCAACAAGTTTTGGAGATTCTCTATGTATTGGAAGATATGTATCTGTCTCAATAGGCCCCATTTCATCTACTGGATCTCCTACAACATTTAATATCCGACCAAGTACCGGTTTCCCTACAGGAATTTTAATAGGCTCATTAGTATTTATAACTTTCATTCCTCTTTTAAGTCCGTCTGTAGAAGACATTGCTACAGTTCTTACTTTATTAGACCCTAGCATTTGTTGAACTTCAGCAATGACAACTTCACCGTTTTCTTTCTCTATTCTAAGAGCATTATAAATTTCAGGAAGTTCTCCTTGTTGGAATTCAACGTCTATTACAGGTCCGATGATTTTTGTAATTAATCCCTCATTTTTAGTTAATGTTTCCATATAAGTCTCTCCTTCGATGAGTTAATTATATATCAAGAAAAATTTTTAGCAAATTACCCTAAAATATTATTAAAATTTTTTATAATAGGGTAGCAAAAAATTTTTTTCTTGTGTATTATGTAATACATACTTTATCATATTGATTTGAAGTAAGTTAATTATGGAAGATATGATGCAAACTTTAATAGAAAAAGAATTAAATTCTTCAGATAAAATCTTAAAACCGGATTTTAACTGTAAGACAGGGCGTGAACTACTGGCCTTTTACCTCCAAACTAAATTCAGACAAATATTGGCATTTGATAAAAAATGCTCTTCTCCGATTTTTATAGAAATAAATCCAAATTTTATTGCGAATTTTTCAAAGCGTCTTATTAATAGACCAAGTAAAAGGTTTTTAATTGGTATTACAGGAGAATCTGCTTCAGGAAAATCTACTATATGTCGTGAGATAAAAAATGTTATTGAACAATTTGAAATGCCTGTTGCAGTTTTAAGTACGGATAACTATTTCAACGATATTTCGGATTTAATAAATAAGTATGGAAGTTTTGATAATTTAATTGCAAATGGTTATGATATTGATTCCCCAAAAAGTTTCCAGTTAGCTGCATTAAAAAGTGATTTGACTGATTTAGCCGATGGTCTGGATGTAAAAGCTCCTATGTATTTGCCAAATGGTACTGGAGTTTCTGTTCCGAATGCATTGGAAGTGAATTCTGAAAAAATCATTGTAGTTGAAGGTATAGCTACAATGTATGAAGATATTAAAGATGTTTTTGATGTGCGTATATATATCGAAGCTGATAATGAAATTAGGAAAGCAAGATTTTTAAAAAGGGCTTGTGAAGAGAGAAATCAGAATCCTGAAAATGCACTTAAACAGTGGGAATATTTAAAAAGTGCAGGAGAAAAGTATGTTATGCCCGGTCGAAAAGAAGCTGATTTTGTTTTGAACGGGAATTCTGATTTACATTATTTTGCTCAAATTCTTGAATATATTTATACTATTACGAATAATTTTCAATAGTAAATTTTAAGAAGTATTAACAGTTTTTATATTTTTGCCATATTATAATCTATGTGTTAATATAGAATTAATCATAGTGCTTTATAATTGAAATAATTTTTAAATACTAATTAAATACACTAAATAATTGATACGGTATTTTTTGTTATGGACTATAATCAATTATGGATACTAAAGAGATAAAGATAGGTGGCAAGTGAGTAAAAATTTTGTTGATAGGTTTTATGAGGAAGATTCGAAGGATCAGTTTTGGAGCCTGAATAAGAAGGTAGGCCTCTCAGTTATAATGTTGAGTTTAATGCTGGTTATGATAAATACAACCGGTTGTACTAATAATAATTCTGTTGAAGAACCTGTGCAGGAATCTCCAGTTGTTGAGACACCTCAAGAACCGATAAAAGTTGGTAATGACGGCGTAAATGCAGCTATTGCTACTGATGACGCAGCTGATGTTTCTCTTGTTGCTGATCAAAATAAAATAGATAAAACAGTTTCTTTATCTGTTGTAGATACAGGAAGAGCAGATCCGTTTTTGCCTGAGTCAGAACGTTTAGCAAAGAGTTCTGTAGCTTCTTCTGGGAAATTAAAGCCTCCTAGTTATTTAATGGCTCCTCCAGAAGCGATTATAGAAGATAATGATGCTGTTGCAGTTGTAAAAACTAAAGTATCAGGCATAATGTATGATAAATATAATCCTTCGGCTATATTAAATATAAATGGTATGGATCATTTAGTTCGTTCAGGAGATTTAATTAATAATTATAAAGTTCTGTCTATTTCACCTGACACGGTCACTGTACAATTAGGAAAAAATGTTTATAAGGCTGGGGTTGGTCAGTTATTTGTAAATGATGGATTAATATATAATTCTGTAGCGAATTTGGAAAACAAATTCGGTGGAGCAGGAAATATTGCGAATAAAAAAAGATAAGAGGAATAACCAGGAGCGGATATGAAAGATAAAGTTATTAAAAAAGTTTTAGCAGGTTTGTTGTTGTCGGTATTTTCTTTTTCAAATACTGCACTTACAGCTTCTTTAGCTATGGAGGATATTGGAATATCTCGTTATGATATTCAACAAAAACCCGATATTAGGGGAGATGAACCTACTTCGAGTTTACAATTAAGAGGAGATGTGAGTTTTACTAAGAAAAATACTCCAATAACATTAAGTCTGAGAGATTCAGATGTTAAGCAAGTTTTAAGAATGTTTGCAGATAAAGCAGGCATGAATATAATTTTCCATTCATCAGTAGATGGAAAAGTTACATTGGATTTGGTAGATGTACCTCTATCTTCTGCTTTTGAAATGGTTTTAGAAATTTCAGGGTTAAATTATGTAGTTGATGACAATACGATTGTTGTTGCAAGTGCAAAAGCAACAGATTTTAACATGGGAAAACAGGAAATGACGTTGATCCCGGTAAAATATATAGACGCAGGAACATTAGCTAAGTTTTTGAATAAAAACATTTACGGAATTCATAAACCTGGTTTTTCAGGAGAGGATGTCGCGGTCACAAATCCTTCAACTAACGAAATTTTGATATTTGGTACAAAAAATGACGTAGCTATTGCAAAGAAAGTAATAGAAAAATTTGATAAAAAACCTTCTACTGTTTCATTCAAGGTAAATCATACTACTCCTGCAGAGATGGCAAATATGGTATGTAATTTGTTAATGCCTGCTGCATCTGGAGGAAGTTCTGGTGGAGGAGCTACCGGAGGAGCAGCTGGAATGGTTACAGGATTTGCCGCAGGAGAAGGTGGTGGAGCATCCAGCTCAGGCTCTTCTATTGCTCTTAATGACTCTAAAATTGCTTGTACAATGGATAATCAAGTGTCAGGGACTTCTGTTGAATCTTTAGGGTTGCAAAATCTTTCTATTTCTTACATAACTCAACTTGGTACTGTTAGCGTAACTGGTGGTTCAGAAAAACAAGTTGAGATGATTAAAGATTTTATTGCTCAAAATGATAAGAAACAGCCTCAAGCATACCTAGAGGT
>CASECH010000218.1 GCA_949286405.1 uncultured bacterium | reverse complement strand
GATGGTGGAACTGTAAGAGAAGTTCTAAAACATAAATCTGTAAAAAAAGTTGTACTTTGTGAAATTGATGGTATGGTAATTGATGCCTGCAAAGAATTTTTACCGACTATTTCTTGTGGATTGGATGATCCTAGAGTAGAAATCAAAGTAGAAGATGCTATTGAATTTATAAAAGATAAGAAAAATGAATACGATATCGTATTAATCGATTCAACTGACCCTATGGGACCTGGAGAAGGTTTGTTTACTGAAGAATTCTATACCAACGTAAAAAATTCTTTAAAAGAAGGTGGTATCGTAGCAGCTCAATCAGAAAGCCCTGTAGTAAACAAAGAAGAAATCAAAAAAATGTATAATTTGTTGAAAAAAGTATTTCCTATTTGTTCAACATTCACATCAAATATCCCAACATACCCTGGTGGATATTGGGCTTGGGCATTTTGCTCTGATTCAGTAAAACCTCTTTCTTATTTTGCTGATGACAGATGTGACGATATCGTAAAAACTTGCAAAATTTATAACAAAGAATATCATAATGCAAGATTTGCACTACCAAATTATTTAAAAGAATTGTTATAAAATTTCATCCACAATATAATCAAAATAGTTACTTAAAATTCACAAACTTTTAAGTAACTATTTTTTATGATACAATTGCAACATTCAGATTATACAGAGAGAGGGATGATGATGTCTATTATAATAATGATTCTGCTATTAAGTATCTTAGTTTTAGTCCATGAAGCAGGACACTATTTTGCAGCAAGAATGTTTAAGATGAAAGTCGACAAATTTGGATTTGGACTTCCTATCGGACCGACTTTATATGAAAAAAAAGTTGGAGATTTAACAATTCTTGTACACGCATTTTTACTTGGTGGTTATGTATCATTTCCTGACGATGAAAAGGATTCTGACCTCCCTAAAAATTCTCCTGACAGATTTGCGAACAAACCAATTTATCAAAGAATGATTGTAATTTCTGCAGGCGTAATAGCAAATATTATTTGTGCATTTGTGCTTGTACTTCTCACTGCATTCTTGTGGGGCAATATCCCTTCAGGAAAGTATGATATTTATATTAACAAAATAGTTGCGCCAAAAAGCGAATCTATTTGGCACTCAGGATTGCAAGCCGGTGATAAAATTTTAGAAATTAATGGAACTCCAACAGACAGAGGGGAAACATTACTTACTTTTGCAAAGAAAAGTAAAAAGAATGATGGAAAAATTGATATTGCAATTGCAAAACAAAATTATGACAAGCTAAAAGCTATAAATCCTGCATACTCTGAAGATGAAATTATTCCTCAAGGTGTCACTGTTAAACTACCTAAAAAAGTTACCGAAAAAGAGGTTAAACTAAATAAAAATCAAATTCTCGGATTACAAAAAATTAAAGATACTCAAGAATCTCTAACAGAACATCAAAAAGCTCTTAGAGATGAAATTACAGACAAAACATTCTACGAGTCTGACGGAAAAACATCTTTGAATGACCTTGCAAGAGCAATGTCTGATACTGCAAGACCGTTATATGTTAAAGTTTTGAGGGATAATAAAGTTATTACCCTAAAGCCTATTTATGCAGACAAATCAGGTAAAGTTGGCGTTGAATTTAGTGCTAAAGAAGTACTTATACCTGTAAAAGGACCAAAATCAGCAATTATCTTGAGTACAAAATACCTTTGTGACCAGACATATTTATTACTTTATGGATTAAAACAAATTTTTACAGGTCAAATTCCACTAAAAGAGTTACACGGTATTGTTGCTATAACAAAAATTGGAGGAGATACAATAAGCAAAGCTCAAAATGGCATTTTTTACGGGCTATTGCTTACAGCCATCATATCAATGGATTTGGCAATAGTAAATTTCTTACCTATACCGGCATTAGATGGTGGACATTTTATGTTTTTACTTATTGAAAAACTAAGAGGCAGACCTCTTGACGAAGATGCCGTAAATATGGTTGCAAATATAGGATTTATGTTACTAATCATACTTATGGTACTTGTTGTATTTAATGATATATATGCACTTGTAACCCACAAGTTATAAAAAATTATTCAGTCTCATCAACCCATCTTTTTGGGTCAAAACGTAAGTCTTTTACATTCATTTTTAATGATTTTAAATAAGGTTCAAATTTAGCTAAGAGTTGAAACTTCCTCAGAGTCAACTCTTGTGCTACAATTGCATTTTCACAGGCAATCACCATAACACCACCAGGCATCATAGAATATGGTCTGGATTTGTCAGCAAACTTCTTACCTGCGACTTTATCCCAAAACTTATATAAATTGCTTCTTGTGATAGCTTTTTTTATCTCCTTTTTATCTAATAAACTTTCGACAAGAGAGCCTGTTGTTACAAAATCTGTATATAGTACCTTTTTCAATTTGGAATTCCTAAAATTTTGTGCTAAAGTAATGAAATGGATTGCACTAATATTAATGATATCATAAAATCTTCCAAAAATATATTAATCATATCCCACGTAAACCCTGATGGTGATACATTAGGTTCTATGTGCGGATTATGTACCGCAATAAATCAAAATTTTAAAAAACATTGTGATATGCTTGCTATATCCAAAATTCCAAGTATATATGAGTATTTGCCTAATATCTCATCAGTAAAACATATAGAAGATGTTGACAAATCAAGAGAATATGACCTTGTAATAAATGTTGATGTCGCTGCAATTGATAGGATTTGTGATGCAAAAATTCTTTTTGATAAAGCAAAGAAAACTATAAATATTGACCATCACAAAACAAATAATTCATATGGTGATATAAATATCATTAATCCTGATGCAAGCTCAACAGGCGAAGTGTTATATTATTTTATGCAGCAATCTGATTGGAAAATTGATTTAGACACTGCGAATTGTCTTTATACCGCTATATTGACAGACACAGGATCTTTCAGATTTAATAATACAAAACCTGAGACTTTGCATGCAGCAGCCGAGCTTGTAAAACTTGGGGTTGATCCAACAGATATTTATAAAAAGGTTTATGAATCAGATTCTAAAACTTTGGTAATGTTTCAGTCATATTGCATAAGTAAAGCTAATTTTTTAGATGATGACAAAATTGCATACACAACAGTTTATAAAAAGGATATGGAAAAGTTTGGTGCAAACGATGAGTGTATGGAAGGACTAACTGAAAAGTTACGTGCAATAGTTACAACACGTGTTGCATTTGTAGCTAAAGAAATGAAATCAGGTGCTACAAAATTTTCTATGCGTAGCAAATTTGTAGATGTAGCGGAAATATGTGGAGTATTTGGCGGCGGAGGTCATAGATTTGCTGCCGGATGCACTATCAAAGCTAAACCTGAAGATGCAATTAAGAAAGTTTTAAAGGAAATTAAGAAACGCGAGATATAATATATGAAGTTTGGCGGATTTATCAAAGCTTTAAGACGACTGATTATGTCTGTAATAGAAAATGATTTTTTCGGAATGGCCGCAGAAATGGGCTTTATGATGGTCATTGGCGTTTTTCCTTTTATGCTTTTTTTAATGGCGGTCTTCGGCTGGATGGGTAATAAAGAATTAATAGCTCCCGTTTTAAGATTTTTAGCAACATTTATGCCAGAACAGGCTATGGATTTAATTTTGACAGTACTATCTGAAGTCATGATTTTCTCTCAGGGTGGAATTATGGCTATCACAGGTTTTTGTGTAACATTGTTTTTGTCCACAAATGCAATCGCTGTCGTATTAAAAGGTTTGAATAGAGCTTATAAAGTTGCAGAAACAAGAAATCTCATATATACACGATTACTTTCATTACTGATGGTATTTGTTGATACAATGGTAATGTTTTTGAGCATAAACCTTATTATCTTCGGGAAGGCTATTATAAATTTAATGGTGTCACATTTCCATATGTCAAATGGGCTTGCAATAACTCTTTTAACATTACGCTGGCCGGTTGCCTTTGCAGCCTTATATTTAATGGCTTTTCTCAGCTATTATATACTACCTGACTTACGTGGAAATGACAAATTTAAAAGAGAAAGTGCATTACCGGGGACTTGGTTTTTCTGCACATTTTGGTTAATAGGTTCTTGGGGTTTTTCATTGTATGTAAACAATTTAAGAACATATAATATGGTGTATGGAACCATCGGAGCATTTGCTGTACTAATGGTTTGGTTTTATTACACATCAATACTGATACTTATTGGCGGAGAAATTAATTCACAAGTGTACAACAAATTGGAATCAAAAGCTGCGGAAATTAGAGCAAGTTTTGCCGCCTTACAAAAATTTAACGTCGATGCAGAAGATTAAGACTTGTACCAAACTTTAAATTCTGAAATTTTCTTTAATAAATTTGAATAGTCACCGTCAAAAGTTATACATCTATCGTC
>CASECH010000217.1 GCA_949286405.1 uncultured bacterium | reverse complement strand
AGAAAAGTTATCAAAGACAGCAGAAGAATTAGCTAAAAAATTATTAAAAAGTGAAACAACTAAAGACAAAAAAGAAGCAAAAAAATTATCTGCTGAAATAGTTGATACATTTATGGATTTAAGAAAATCTACAACCAATTCATCTAACAACGAATTAGATGCTATATTTAATATAGGAGAAGGACAAAAGCTAAATACAACATTCAGACGTCTAACTCAAAGTATGAAAGAATATACAGACGACGTAATAAAAAATGTTACTAAAAAAGCTGACAAGGCAGCTTCTTCTGAAAACATACAAGGGCTTATTAAAGACTTTAATAATAAGCGTATAGGATCAAGATTATTATCTATACTTGGTATGTTCTCAGCAGTTGTAGGCTTCTATACAGTTATCCCAAAATTATATAATATGGGCTTGAAAAAAGATCCGGGTCTAGCAGGTCTTGAAGGAGCAGAAGAAAATAAACCAGAAAATACAAATGACACACAAACAGTTAAAACAGCTGAAAAAGAAAATAAAAAAGAAGTTGCATTCAAAGGAGGATTAGCTTCTTTGGGTAAAGGCATTGCAAATAACCAAACAGCAGGAAAAGTAATTGACAAATTTGAGTTTAACGGAGCATCAATGTCTGTACCTGCAATGCTGACCTTATTATTTGGGTTCTGTTTACCGCCTCGTTATACAAACGCAAAAAGTGATCATGAAAAACGAGAAATTCTTGTAAGAGACGTAACAAGTTTTACAGCACTTTTATTTGCAGCTAAAGCTCTAGCTAGGGGATTCTCTGATATGTTTGCAAATCTTACAGGTCTGGCATTAAATATCAAACCTCAGGACCACTCAAAATCAATACTTCATAAAGCTAAAAACTACTTCACTGCTGGTGCTGGGGTAGATGTATTGACATCAGAACAAATTGTAACTAAATACAGTAATATCGATAAATATAAAGATGGCATAGTTGGCTTTGTAGAATTCCTTGAAAACAATGGAGGAAATGCAAAAAAAGTCTTAAGTATGGATAATACAGTTGCAGAAAATATGAAAACAATCCTAGGTAAAGACTTGAAAGATGCAAATATTGATGAAATTAAAGCAGGCTTAAAAAAAGCAATGCAAAATAAAGATACAGCATTAGATAATATATACAAAGTGTTTGCAGGCAAAGATAACAAATTTATCCAACGGGCAAAAACATGTAATAGTGCATTTGGATTCCTATCAACTCTAGTACTTGTTCCTGTATTTATGATGTGGCTCGCTAGATTCTGTGAAAAAATGACAAAAGAAAGAGTTGCCAAAGAAGCAGAAATGAAAAAAGCTCAATCACAACAACAGACTCAACCTCAGAACAATACAACATCACAGATAACTACTACAAATAACATCGACAATATTAACAAATTATCAATGACAAATTTTGTAAAATAAATCTAATATCTACACAAAATAAAAAAGGCGACTTTCCTCAAGTCGCCTTTTTTATTTAACAAAAACTATTCCTTAATTAATGCATTAATTTCTGCAACCATCTGGTCAGGGTCAAAACCATGTACTTTTGCACCTGCTTCCAAATTTTCAAAACGAGCAGCAGCACAACCTAGACAACCTAGACCATATTTTTGAAAGATTTCAACACTTTCAGGACAAGTTTGAACAATTTCAATAATGTTCATATCTTTACTAATTTTTTTTGACATAATATTTTCTCCCTTTTTTGCTTTTTGCTAAAATATAATTAATAATATTATACATAAAAAATAAAAAAGAAGGATGTGAATATTTATGGGCTTTATTAAAAAATTATTTAATGATGACGACAAAGTAGTAGGCTTATGTTCATTAAAAAAGAAAGAACATAAAATCTATTCTTTCCAACCAAAATTTAATAAAACAAAACTTGCAAGTAATAACAATTACTCAAAAAATATTTTTTTACGCTAATATATCTAAATGATTAGCTACAGCAGAAGCTTTAATACCTTCCATATCATTTGCCCTAGGATGAGTCAGACTATATGGAGAGCTGACAGCATTTTGCACAAAACGAGATTGAGAAGTAGCTTCACGCAAAGGAGCAATCTTATTTATATTTAAAGCAGAACTAACACCTTGAGTTCTATTAACAAATAATGACATACTTTTCCCCATTTAATAACTTATATATATATAAAAAAACTTTTTCCAAAAAAATTGCGTAAAAGCAGCTATATATGAAGAATTGTTAAGAAAATTTATTGATCACTCTCATGGTGCTCATTATCCTTCATTAGCTTTGCAAAATCAGAAGGTTTTATACTTTGTACAAATTTCTTAAATTCTTGAGCTTCTTCTTCATCCTTAGCAGAATCAGTAGAAACAGAACCATTTGAAATAACATTAGCCGTAACAAAAATAGGAGCATCCACTCTAATAGCAACAGCAATAGCATCAGAAGGTCTTGAATCAATTTCTAACACAATACCTTCATCATTTCTTAAAAATAAGGTAGCAAAGTAAGTATCTTTCTCGACATCATTAATCTCAACTTTTTCTAGTTCATATCCAGTTTTTTCAATAATGTTTATAATCAAATCATGCGTCATAGGTCTTGCAACATTCAAGTTTTCAATTTTACGAATAATAGCACTAGCTTCAGCTGACCCTATCCAAATAGGCAAAGCTTTTCTATTTTCTTTATCATGCAAAACAACAATAGGAGAACCTGTTCTAGTATCAAGTGCAATACCCATAACTTTCATTTCAATCATCAAAAAACACCTTTCTATAAACTATCAATGATATTTTAGCCCAACTAGGATAGCAGGTCAAGCAAAAGCAATAAAAGTTTTTAATAAAAAATATTTACGAAAAAAATTTTTTATGATATCATAGTCATATACACATGCAGTTTTGTTGTGTAGTGAAAATTTTATAAATGGAGTAATGGCCGAGTGGCTGAAGGCGGCACCCTGCTAAGGTGTTATGTGGAGCAATCTGCATCTAGGGTTCAAATCCCTATT
>CASECH010000216.1 GCA_949286405.1 uncultured bacterium | reverse complement strand
TGTTACAATTGTAGGTATGCCTAAGGCTTTAGCAGCACTTGCAACTTTTACAGCCTTTGAAACTACCGTATCTTTTTCCAAAGCTGCCACTAGCCTTTCTTGAATATCAATAATCAATAACAAACTATTTTCTGCTGATAATGTGTTCATCTTCACTCCTTTTTTAGTTAATCTATGGACGTACATTTAAATTCTTTAATAAAAGACTCAACAATATCAAAAAGTTCTTTAGGGGTAACTTTTGACAAAGGTAAAGAAATTTCTTTATCTTCAGGACTATCTAAACCAACATGCGTAATATAAATAACAATTTTATTAAATCCCGGATAAACAATCTTCAGACAGCTTTCATGCTTTCTGTTTTTCAACAAAAATACACACTGTTCTTCTTCTGTATACTGCTCAATTTGAGTCGCAAAAAGTTTTTCCTCATAAGCTTTTTGTAACCTATAAAAAACAGGTGCGATAACTTTCTCCAATTTTTTATTAAAAATCTGTTTAAACAATTTATAATTTTTTTCAACAGATTCATCATTTTCAAGCCAGTCATCCAAAGTTTCTTGACTATCTTCCTGAATGAATACATAAGACTTATTGGAATAAACCGCTTCAGACAAAGCCTTTAAAGTTTCAAGCTCTAATCTTTCAAAAGATTTCTTATTAATATCAGTAATTCCTGACTTTATTTTAAAGTTATCACCATAATTCAATTCTATTTTCTCAATTACTGCTAAAGCTCCTTCCAAAGAAGTATTTGGCAAAAATAAATAAAACTTAGCACCTTTTGAATTAAACACTAAATCTCTTCGTCTTAAAGACGATTTTACAGCATTTGCAAACTTATCTAATGAAAATTTCTCTTTGCTTAATTCGTCAGGTTCAATAACCATAAAAATACCACAATCTATAAAATTATCAGCAACTTCAGTTTCAAAAACCAATTTAGCACTATTAGCAGTGTAAAAACCAGTAATTCCATCGATTACACCATGATGAACTAATAATTTTTTATTTCTTTCTGCCACAGAACGTTCACTGAATATCTTTAGATTATTAACGGCTCTAATAACTAACTCGAAATTCTGAACATCTGTCGATGTAAAATCAACAATTCCGGCATCATATGCACTTAATATAAATTCAGAATCGTAATTTTTAACAAGTAATACTACAGAAGATTCAGAATCATTATCAACAATATCTGAAATCAATTTTATAGTTAAAGACTTCTGACAATTTTCACACACAAAAATAATCTCAGGCAACAGTAACTGAATATTTCTCCTTGCTTTCTCATAGTCAGAAACTCTTACAGTATCTCCTGAACGCATAAAAATTAATTTTTCAACAATAGAAGATGCCAAAGACTTATCATCACATATTAATAATATATTTGTCTTATTATTCATATTTTACTTAAACCTGAAGATGTTTCTTTATACATAAGAAGCTTCCACCAGCACCAAATAGTATAGCCATAGTGAACATAATAGCAATTACAATACTTTGTGCATACAACGGAGAAGGCACCATAAAGAACTGATGAACATTATTCAAGCCGTTTTGAACCACATTAAGCGGCAATACTGCTATCAAAGCTCCCGAAAATCCGTAAAAAGCTCCTTGCATAATAAGCGGAAATCTGATATACCAATTAGATACTCCCATCAATCTCATAATTTCAATTTCGTCTTTTCTCGATTGAATTACAAGCTGGATAGTGTTGTTAATAATGGTTATTGTAAGCATACCCATTATTATCACAACAAATACTGTTATGGTATTTACAATTCTATTTAATGCTTCAATCTTTTTCGCCAAATCCTGAGCATAACTCATATCCTCAACAGATTTTAATTGTTTAACATTTTTAAAAACTTCTTCAATATTTTCAGGTTTATCCACCTTAACATGCAATGTATCCGGTAAAGGATTTTCCATATCCGGCAAATCCATCTCACGTTTTAAATTAACCCAAGAAGTTTCTTTTGGAACAATACTTACTGATTCAACATGACTGAACTCTTTTACTCTCTTTTTTACGACATTCGCATCAGAACCCTGTTTCAAATACACTGATATTTCCAAAACATTACCTAATTCTTTAGCAAATGATGAAATTGACATCGCAGACCTGAAAAAAGATCCAAATATAGTCAATATCGCAGCCATTGTTGTAATTATAACAAGATTAACTATACCGGTACGTTTTATATCATGAAAAGTTTCCACCGACAAACGATATAATATTCTTAACTCACATAACCAATCTTTTGGAATATGTTTCTTTACTTTCTTTTTTATTTTTAACTTAGAATCATTCATATGTACCTGCTTGTATATCCCTTACAATTTCCCCTTTATCAAGAGTTATAACACGTTTTCTAAAATAATCCACCATTGCGTTATCATGTGTTGAAACAATGACAGTAATACCTCTTTGGTTAATTTGATCAAGAATTTGCATGATCTCCATTGAATTCTTAGGGTCCAAATTCCCCGTAGGTTCATCAGCAATTAATAAAGGCGGGCCATTAACGATCGCTCTTGCAATACCTACACGTTGTTGTTCCCCACCGGAAAGCTCAGCAGGAGTCGCATTCATTTTATCATGTAAGCCAACAATCTTTAACGCTCCTGTAACTCTGGCATTAATTTCTCTTGAACTTATTCCTAAAGTACGTATAACATAAGCAACATTATCATATACACTTTGATTTTGAAGAAGTTTATAATCCTGAAAAACAATTCCCATACATCTTCTTAAGTTTGGGACTTTATCATTGGATAAATTAGCAATATTAATTCCGCCAATGGTTACAGTTCCACTTGTAGGGCGTTCTTCATTATATAAAAGCTTCATCAAAGTTGATTTTCCAGCTCCTGACGCACCAACTATAAAAACAAATTCACCTGAAAGAATATCTAAATTGATATTTTTCAATGCATAATGATCATTTTTATATTTTTTTGTAACTGCTCTAAATTGAATCATTTATAATATATCCTTTTCATTTTACTAAACGATACTTATCAATGTGTCGTTTAATGCTTTTTGTTAATTTTTCAGAATTTAATCCGTAATAATCTAATAAAACATCACTTTTTCCACTTTGTCCGAATGTATCATTCACACCTAATCGATGAACAGGCATAGGATAATATTCTGCAAGCAACTCACATACAGCACTTCCAAGTCCGCCGATTATTGAATGATTTTCCACAGTAATTACAAACTTAGTCTTTTTTGCATGCTCAATTATAGTTGCACCATCCAAAGGTTTGACAACTGGAGCATGAATAATTTGAACAGAATATCCATCCTTCTTCAAATTTTCAGAAGCTTCTATTACCTCTGCTAAAGTTTCGCCATTTGTAATAACAGTAACATCCTCACCTTCCTGAAGCAATTGTGCTTTGCAAAAATCAAATTCATAATTTTCATCGAAAATATCACAGACGTTAGTTCTTGGAATCCTTATATACATAGGACCATAATTTTCAGCAGCAAATTTTACAACTTGCTCACACTCTCTACAATCAGCAGGAACAATAACAGACATATTAGGAATACCACGCATTAAAGAAATATCTTCCAACGCCTGATGACTTGCACCATCTTCACCTACCGTTACACCTCCATGGGTACCTACAATTTTTACATTAAACTCAGGATATGAAATCGAATTTCTAATCTGATCATACGTTCTTCCTGTTACGAACATCGCGAAGCTCGCAACAAAAGGAATTTTTCCAACAGAAGCCAAACCAGCAGCTGATGCAATCATATCTTGTTCCGCAATACCTAAATCAAAGAACCTCTCAGGAAATTCCTTAGCAAAAATTTGCGTTTGCGTAGAACATGCTAAATCTGCATCCATAACCACGATATCAGAGTTAACCTTGCCTAAGTCTGCCAAAGCTTTTCCAAATGCAGAACGTATGGATTTTTTCTCAGCCTTATTAATTAACATAATAAATATTCTCGTCCTATCCTTGTTATTAAAAGAAAATAAAAATCTATAACACCAGTATATCATAAACATATTCATTGGTAAACAATGAAATAGTTTGTAATCAAAAAAGAAATTTTGTTAAGAATTATTAAAAAAAATAAAAATTTTAGCAATTTATTTTATTTAGGGATATTTAAACAGTAGAATAAAAAAAGGAAAGATATTTATTATCGAAAGGAAGAAATTACATGATTCAAGCTCCAAATTTGTACAATCCTTACATGCAAGTACCAATGATGCAGCCACAACAAACACCTGCACCAAACTATAATGCTGTAAAGATTGATGTACACAACCCATCAGTAAGTGCTCCTGGTGTTGGACAGGTTGCAATGAATGTACCACAATATGCACAACCTACAATGCCATATTATACTTACCCTCAAACACAATTATATGAATATCCGCAAGCTCCGGTTCAACCATACTACATGCCGGTAATGCAAGCTCCACAAGCTCCTGTCATGACAACACCTATTCAACCTTTACCGACAGAGCCTGTAAATCCACAAATTCAACAACAAAATATTAATATGGTTCCACAAACTCAAGTTCCTGAACCTGTAGTTACACAAGAACCACAAAAAGCAGATAAAACACAAACTCCGGTTGAAATTCAAAAACCTGAGCCTGTAGCTCCACAAGTAGACTTGAATTCATTCATTGCAAAACTAACAAACCCTGATTTTGAAGTTCAAGCAGGAGCAATGGAAGAAATAGCTAATATGGTAAAAGATGAACCTCAAAAAGCTACTGAATTGTTAGATGAAAAAGTTATGAATGCATTAACAAATATAATAAACAATGATTCAAGTAAACTTGCAGGTCCTACACCTGAACAAATCACAGCAAGACAAAAATTGATGGCTGGTGAAAAACTATCAGATGCTGATACAAAATTAGCTACCACTATAACACCAATGGAACAATCTGAAAGAAATAAAAGCTATGCAATGTTTACTGCATCAATAATGCAAAAATTATATGGTGATGAAGTTGCAAAATTAACAAATACAACAGTTCCACTACCGGAATTACCAGGAGCAGTAACAATTGTAGAGCAATTGAAAAACAATCCAAATCCTATAGTAAGAGCTTCTGCAATCGAAGCATTGAGCTACATACAACAACCAGCTTATAAGAAAGACTTAACATCATTGTTCACAGTAGCTAAAAATGACAAAGACAAAAACGTGCAAGAAGCAGCAAACATAGCTCTTTCAAAACTTGAACAAATGCCACAAGAAGAAGCTCCAAAACAAGAAATAAAACTTGAACCAAAACAAGAAAAAGCAGTTGCACAAGCAGCATAAAATCAATAAATTTCTTTCTTTAACTATATAAAACAAAAGCCCTTAGAAAATCTAAGGGCTTTTGTTTTATACATTAATATAAAAAATACAAATAAATCATCTAAATCTATACTTGTTCTATTTGCTTATAATTTTCAGGAATAGGAGCAACATTCACATAATCAGCATGCTCCGAAATTTGTTTACACCACTCATAAATAATTTCCTCTTCAGAAAGTTTATAAGATATAGGTTTACCAACATGCAAACGAACATTTCTTCTTGTAAAAGGTTTTAATTTTGGGTACCCATCAAAACCTCCAATTGCAACCGGAACAATATCAGCTTTAGCATTTTTAGCAATAACGATAAAACCTTTTTTCAAATCCCCTAATTCTGAGCCATAAGGTCTAATACCACCTTGAGGAAAAACTCCTAACGACCAGCTTGTAGATAAAATATCTCTCACAGTCTTAAAAGTTGCAATTTCAGGTTTAGTTCTATCAACTGCAAATGCACCTAATCTTTTAACTAAAAACTCAAATTTATCACCTTTTTCAAAAAGTTCTTTCTTTGCCATATATGCAATAGGTCTAGCACAAGCCATTGAAACCATAGGAGGATCGAAATGAGAGACATGATTTGCAGTATAAATAAATTTTCCAGATTTTGACTTAGGCGGCAAATTCTCACGTCCTGTAATTGTATAATTGTAAAAAATCCACATAAACGGATGTACTACAAAATACAAAAACCATAAATAAAATGCAGTTCTAAAAATATTATATTCATAAGGATATCTACGATTATAATTTCTTTGTTTCTTATTCATCTCCAACTCCTAAAACTTTTTCACCAACTTTTTCAATATATTCAAACCCTGTTAATTTTTGAATTGCATCAATCCATTTTTCAACTACTTCTTCAGGATTATCACTATATGGAATAGGCTTACCTATATTTACAATAATTTTTCCAGAAAAAGGTAAGCGCTTAACTTCTTGAGTACCTATAATTCCAACAGGCAACACTGCACATTTAGTAATTTTTGCTAAACCCGCAAACCCTTTGGTAACACCGGTAATAACTCCAACATCACCCCGAGTTCCTTGAGGAAAAATACCAAAAACCCACTTACTTTTTTTAATATTCATAACAGTTTTTATAGTAGATGGGCCAAGACTTTCCCTATTAACTGCAAAAGCTCCCAGCCAATCTATCCACCATCTGAGAAATGGGATATCAAAAAGTTCTTTTTTAGCCATAAACGAAACTCTTCTTGGCAAAACACCACAAATTAAAGGAGGATCAAGAGTTGATAAATGGTTTGGACATACAATATATTCGTTATCCTTTGGCACATTTTCTAATCCATGTACCTCTAAACGATAAACAAATTTATACCTAATCATATAAAAAAACTTGCAAACAAGAACCTGAAAAAAAGCTCTCCAACAATTAAATTCTGACGCATCCCTTTTGGTATAATTTTTCTTCTTATCCCAAAACATAAAAAACCTCATTATAATTTAAAACAAATACATACAGAATTATACAATCAAAAACAGTATAAAACAAGTATAAAAAAAGCTTGAGATTTTCTCAAGCTTTTTTAACTTACCAAGGATAATCTTTTTTCATTTGCCAGCCGTCATTGATTATTTTAGAAGCACAATATATTCCAGAGCCATCATGACTACAATTATTATTTATTTCCGATTCAGTCTTATCATAACCATATGGTCTAACAACACTATCATCGAAATTTACAACAAACCTAAAAACATCTTTTCCAAAAGTGTTAGGAGCATTAACTCCATTTATGTCAATATAAACATCTTGTCTTGTATTATATTTAGGTGTCTGTGAAACTAAATTTCCATCATCATCATACTCGTGTTCCCAATCCATCATGTATATAAAATACCCCACACCATCATTTGTTGTAAAATATACTCGACCATTTCCATAATAGGTATATACTCCAACGGTACTCGCACCAACACCATTCAAATGTTTATATGGAAGAGAATCTCCGTAAGGATTTACACCAGTACGTGATATAACAGGGCCATTCAAATATGGAAACCAATAAGTGTTAAAAAAGTTTTTTACAACTTCACCATCGACCGTATCTGATGTTGAAAATGCTGCAGGGCCATTATCTTCTTGTGAACGGAGTACTAATTGACCTAAAGTTGAATATGCTTTTTTCAAC
>CASECH010000215.1 GCA_949286405.1 uncultured bacterium | reverse complement strand
TAAATAATCGCCCCCCCCCCGAAATTCCAACAAACATCTTTCATAAAAGCTCCTTTCTTGATTGCTATAGTTATTATAACAAATTAAAAAAACTAATGCAATCGTGTGTAATTTAAATTAGAAAACGATCTGTACGTAGACAGTCCTTGTTCTTGACTTATTATCAAAATCAATTAAAACAATTTGTTGCCACTGTCCAAGCTGTAATGCTCCATCTATTAATGGTACCATCGTATTATTTCCAACAATTGATGCTCTAACATGAGAATACCCGTTTCCATCATGCCAAGTTTCATCATGATGATATACTCCATCTAAAGGTGCTATTTTTTCAAGAGCCTCAGGTAAATCTACCAACAATCCTGGTTCAAATTCTATATTGGTAATCGAAACAGTACTTCCTGCAACATATACATGAACTACTGCACTTTCAAGATTATGCTTATACACAACATGTTTTACCTTTTGAGTAATGTCGATAATATCCGTAAAACCGTGAGTATTTACGTTAAACTTTTCATTAATTACTGTCATAACGAGAACCTCAACTCTCCATCTTTGACAAGCTTACGTCCTTTTGAATATGTTGCATAAGGAAATTCTTGCTTTAAGATATCCTTATATGACTCACCTTCAAAAAGTCTAAATACATTAAAATCGGCATCTTTCCCTTTTTCAATAGTCCCTATAGAACCATCCAATCTGAGAATTTTGGCAGGATATATGGTTAAATATTTTATCAATTCTTCCACATCAAGAATATTATCTTTATTTGCACAAACAGCAATTTTTAGTAAACTAAAATCATTATCAGGACAAAAACTTTGAGAAGAAAAACCAAATTTTTTGTCAAAATATCTCAAAATAGTTTCTAATGAGAGTTTTTTAGAACAAACTTCATCATCATATTTTGGTTGATAAACAAACATTGCACCAGTTTCTGATAATTGCTGCAGTTCCTCATCTGTCGCAAAATTAGCATTTGCAACAATTATCTTTTTAGTTAGAACTTTCAAATTGGAAAGATATTCTACAGAAGTGAGTCCTTTTTCATAAGGTGATACCTTCTTAAATCCCATAAACTTATGCAGCAAATCAATATCTGAAAATCCATGTTCAAGCCAATCTACTTCATCTTGAGCTTCCAAGAAACGAGTCATCAATAGAACATTATGCTTTCTACAATACTTAGAAAAAAGTTCCCAAAGTTTTTTATGTACACCTGAAATTGAATGAAGCATTACACCAATATGGGTATTTTCACCTTTATGATAAACTAAGTCTTCAATAATTGCTCGTAATTCTTTAAATTTTTTCTTACTTTTTTGCTTACTATCAGCAAATACTTCAAAGAATAAGTAATTTTTTACAGGTAACTTATTAATTACTTCAAAATACTTATACTCCTTAGATACTTGTGCAAAACACGTCGTGCCTGCCTTTATTGATTTAACAACACCATTTTTAAAAGACTCGACTTTTTCACTACGATCCAACGTAAAATAATCTCTAAGAATATTCGCCCAACGTCTTGAATAGTTATCAGAAGAAACTCCTGCAAAATTGTATGTCAATGAAAGAGTCTTGAAAAACCTCTTAAGCTTATTTTTAAAAGTCTGAGGCTTTGCAGTCCTTATATCTGTAAACTGATATTGAGTAAACAAATCAACAAATCCGGGAGTTATTACAGAATTACCCAAATCCTTAACATATTTTTCATCAAAATTGACCTCAGAATTTGGAATTATATCAACAATTTTACCCTCATCCACAACAATTGCCATATCTTCTAAAACTTGATCTGCTGATGTCAATATCCATTTAGCTTTATAACACTTCATAATATCCCTCTAGTCTTTTCAAATAATTTTATTTGATTTATAAAAAAAAATCAATCTCATAAATTATTTTAACGGATCAAATGCAGAATTATATTCGCATAAATCCTCAAAAGTATAAACCCCTTTCAATAATTTGGCCTCTTTTTCATTAACAGCTTTTATAAAAATTGGAAAAGGTTCAAAAGATTTAGTCTTATTATTTATATCAAAATTATAATAATTACCTTTGTTATCCGTTTTACCAAGCACTTGTCTTGATACGAATTCTACATTTCCATTTTCATCGTAAGCATAATTTAGCCTCGTATCAGTCATTAAATTATACCCATCTTTTGGAATATCTACTGACACATTTTTTTCATACAATCTGCCGTTTCTATAAAAGTTTTGAAAAGTCGTGGATGCTCCGGTATGTTTATTAGTTATTGTAATTAACTTTTCATAACTCATATCCTCAGGTTCATCATGCATATACTTAAAAGGCTTAGTTTCAATTTCAATCAATTTATCATCTGTTTCATTTACAACTTTTCCGTAATCAATTTTTCTAACAACTGATGAAGTTTCACTACTTTTAGTAGACTCAGCAGCACCCTTCAAGACAGAACTACTAGAACCTTTGCCTTTCAAGAATTTATAGCCAATACCCAAAACTGCTAATGCTCCTATTCCATACAATAAATATTTGGTTGTATCAATAGACTTCTTATCCTTTGCTTGAACAGGTGTAACTTTATCATTATCTTCAACAGCCTGAGTCCCTAGAGAATTTTGAAAATACTTATTATTGAAATATGAAACAGAACTAACACGCATAAAAAAGACCTCCTAAACTACCCGTAAATTTCATCAGAATAAAATACAAACTCTAAATGTCCAATAATTATGGTATCACCGTCTTTGATACCTTTTTGTGATAAATCATCAAATACACCCATTCCTTTTAAGATATTTTGCAATCTTATTACCTGTTCAGAATTTCTTTCATCCGTTACACTGGCAAGTCTACCTATTTTACCACCTTGCACGATGAAAGTATCTTTGGCTACTTTGAATATGTCATAATGACTATCATCATTATTATATGCATCTAAATCTTCTTCTACAACTATTTCTGTCTCAACTTTAGGGATTTCATCAACTTTATTTCCCATAAAATCAAGTAATTTATCTAAATTCTCACCGGTAACCGCAGAAATCATAAATACATCATTTGAAACCGCCTTGAATTGACTAAATAATTCATTTTTTCTTTCTTCATCTATAGAATCAATCTTATTCAAAACAACCAACTGATACAAATTAGCTAAATGTTCTGAGTGTCTCTCTAATTCAATATTAATTTTTTTATAATTTTCAAAAGGATTTTCTTCAGTTGAATCAACAACATGAACCAAGAAACGACACCTTTCAACATGTCTTAGAAAATCATACCCTAGTCCAACGCCTTCAGAAGCTCCTTCTATGAGTCCTGGGATATCTGCCACAACATATCCGTCCCCAGAACGTTTTTTTACAACTCCTAAATTAGGAATCAATGTTGTAAAAGGATAATCAGCAATTTTAGGTTTTGCAGAACTAATTCTACTAATCAATGTCGACTTTCCTGCATTAGGCATTCCTAAAAGTCCAACATCAGCAATCAACTTTAACTCAAGGAACAATTCT
>CASECH010000214.1 GCA_949286405.1 uncultured bacterium | reverse complement strand
GCTGTTGATGCTGATTATATTACAGGTCAAGTGTTAGAAGTTGATGGTGGGTTAATTTTATAATCTGCTTTAAGCTTCTTAACAAAAGGTTTGAGAAATTGTAAATACCTTGCAAAAAAATCTTGAACTAAGTATAATTATATAGTTATTATAGAAATATAGTGTAGTAATACAATTAATTATGAGGAAAAAAACATGAGTACATTAGAAAAAGTTAAAAAGGTTGTAGTAGATCAATTAAGCGTAGATGAAGCATTAGTTACTCCAGAAGCAAGCTTCACAGCTGATTTGGGTGCTGATTCTTTAGATACAGTTGAATTAGTTATGGCTTTTGAAGAAGAATTTGGTTGCGAAATTCCTGATGAAGAAGCTGAAAAAATTCAAACTGTACAAGACGCAGTTAACTATATCGACTCTCACAAATAATTCTGCTTTTTTGTAGATTTTACTATCATTTACGATAGAAGTGAGAATGCTAAAATGTTGCGAGGGTGAAAATTGAATATTAATTTTCCCCTCGTATATTTATCAGAACAAATTTAAAAGGTAAAGAGATGACAAAAAGAAGAGTAGTTATCACAGGACTTGGAGCGGTTACACCATTTGGTGTTGGTGTTGATAAATTTTGGAATAGTCTTGTTGAAGGAAAAAGTGGAATTAGTACATCAGAACTTATAGATATTGATAAGCATGTTGTTAAGATTTCAGGGGAATGCAAAAACTTTAATCCTGATGAATATTTAGATCCAAAAGAAGCTAAAAAAATGGATAGATATATTCAGTTTGCGGTAATAGCAGCTGATGAAGCTATAAAGGATGCAAAATTAGAAGAAGTAAAAGACGTAGACCCTTATAAAATCGGTGTAATTGTTAGTTCTGCTGCCGGTGGTTTTAGAACTTTTGAAGAAAACCATGTCAGAATATTGGAAAAAGGTCCTAATAAATGTTCTCCGTTTACAATTCCTATGATGATTGTAAATATGGCATCAGGAAGAATATCTATGAAATATGGTTTCAAAGGTATTAACAAAGTTGTGGTATCAGCTTGTGCGACAGGTACTCATTCAATTGGTGATGCGTTCCGTGCTATTCAGTATGGTGATGCTGATATTATGGTAACAGGCGGTGCTGAAGCAACTATTTGTGACGTTGGTATAGGTGCATTCTCTAGTGCAAGAACTTTGTCAAAACGTAATGACGAACCAACAAAAGCTTCTCGTCCTTGGGATGTAGACAGAGATGGTTTTGTAATGTCTGAAGGTGCAGGTGTTTTGGTATTGGAAGAATATGAACATGCCAAAAAACGTGGAGCAAAAATATATGCAGAAATAGTTGGCTATGGTCAGACTGCCGATGCATATGATGTTGTTGCACCTGATCCTGAAGGTCAGGGAGCTACTCATTCTATGAAGTTTGCATTGGAAGATGCAGGCTTGAAACCTGAAGATGTTCAGTACATAAATGCTCATGGAACAAGTACCGGTTTGGGTGATATTGCTGAATCAAAAGCTATTGAAGCTTTGTTTGGTAACAAAGATCAAAATAAAAATCTTATGGTTACTTCAACAAAATCAATGCATGGTCACTTATTAGGAGCGACAGGTGCAGTAGAATGTATAGCTTGTGTAAAAACAATTAATGAAAAAATCGTTCCACCAACAATAAACCTTGATAATCAGGATGAAAAGGTAGGAAATCTTGATTACGTACCTCATAAAGCAAGAAAAGCTGATGTGCATGTTGCTTTATCAAATTCATTTGGTTTCGGTGGACAAAACGCTTCTATTCTGATAAAAGAAGTATAAAAAATAAAATTAATTTTGTAACAAAAAAGAGAGAATTGTAAATAATTCTCTCTTTTTTGTCAATAAAATTTTTTATGAGTCTTTTTTAAGCTATGAAAGATATACTAAATAATATAACAGCAGCAAAATTAAATACGTTAGACTATGGTGACACCGGTAAAGTTCGTTTTCAATCGGGTACACCAACTGTTTATAGATATCCCTTTTTCACAAAAGGTGGAAATAATTTAGCTTCCTATCACACAAAAGTTATGGTTAATAAGGAAACTAATACACTAGATTTAAAAATTTCTAAATCAAAAGGTTTGTTAGATCATTTGTTAAACAAAATTAACTTGAATTATTCTGTAAAAAAGAGTTTTCCAATAATTGATAATTCTCATGCTTTAAACAACCAAGTTATAAAATTTATATCCACTGATGAAATACACAATTTTGTTAAAGGTAATAGTATGCTTTTAAAAATATTGCGTTTTATCTAGTAATTGAATTTTTAATCGGCTTTTCAACTCTTCTTTTTATGATAGAATATTATTGTAAAATGTAGTATTTTAACATAAGGAAGAGAAAATGGAAAAACTTTCACCGTTACAAATCGAAAGATTAAAGTATCAACCAAAACTTCCACAAAGCCTTTCTGAAGGAATTAATTGCTTGGAAATGGTTGAAGGTTCTGCGACTCAATCAGTAAGAGATCAAGAACAAATCAAAGAATTATTTAAAAATACATACGGAAAACCGGTTGTTACTTTTAATGCAGGAAACGAATCAAAAACTTCTTCTGCAAGAAATGTTGGTGTAATTCTTTCAGGTGGTCAAGCTCCTGGCGGACACAATGTTATTGCAGGTTTGTATGATGCTTTAAAACAAGCTAATTCTGCAAACAAACTTTATGGATTTTTAGGTGGACCATCAGGTATTATTGATGGGAAATATGTTGAATTCACTGATGAATTCATGAATGCATACAGAAACACTGGTGGTTTCGATATTATTGGCTCTGGAAGAACTAAACTTGAAACAGAAGAACAATTCCAAAAATCATTGGAAGTTTGTAAAAAATTAAATATTTCTGCTGTAGTAATTATCGGTGGAGACGATTCAAATACTAACGCAGCTCTTCTAGCTGAATGGTTTGTAAAAAATAATACAGGAATTCAAGTTATCGGTTGTCCAAAAACTATTGACGGCGACTTGAAAAATGACCAAATTGAAATTTCTTTTGGTTTCGATACTGCTACAAAAACTTATGCAGAATTAATCGGTAATATTGAACGTGATGCTAATTCAGCTAAAAAATATTGGCACTTTGTAAAAATTATGGGAAGAAGTGCATCTCACGTAGCTTTAGAAGCTGCTTTGCAAACTCAACCTAATATTACAATGATTTCTGAAGAAGTTGAAGAAAAAAGAATGTCTTTGGAACAAGTTGTAAATTATATTACTGATATTATCGTTAAACGTGCTGATCAGGGTAAAAACTTCGGTATCGCAATTATTCCTGAAGGTTTGATTGAATTTATTCCGGAAATGAAATCTATGATTGCTAACTTGAACGATATTATGGCAGCTTTAGAAACCGATCCTGACTTTGTTAACGCTACAACTATCAGAGAAAAATTTGATATTGTAGAAAACAGATTAGAT
>CASECH010000213.1 GCA_949286405.1 uncultured bacterium | reverse complement strand
TTAAAATTTTTGTATATCCAATGTGGTGATAACTGCCAGCCTTCGTATTTTATTGATTCTTTTACTAATTTTGTTTTCATGAATTTACTTTATCCTAAAAAAGTTTTTCAATGTATTCTGTGGCATTATTTGCTTGTAGTGCTTTTTTTAATCTCAAGCAAGATTCACATTCCCCGCAATTTTTATCTGATTTGTTATAGCAGCTTCTCGTAAATTCCAGTGGAACATGCTTTTCTAGTGCCAGTTTCACTATATCATTTTTATTACAATTTATCAAGGGTGCATAAACTTTTGGATGTTGTCTTGTTGAGAATTCAAATAAATCGTTTGCTCTATTTATAAAATCTACTGTGTTATCAGGAAATGTTTCTCCTTCTTCTTTATTTGCTCCAATAATAATAAAGTCATAGTCTTCTCCATCAGCAAAACTGGCTGCGATGTTTAAAAATAAACCGTTTCTATTTGGTACCCAGACAGATTTTGCTGACTGTTCAGGGTTATCTAGCTCTTTCCCTGTTGGAACATTATTATCAGAAACAAGTGCAGTATGGGTTATATTTTGCAACCAGTTGAGTTTGATAATTTTATGTTCTATATTATAGTAGTCGCAAATCTGCTTTGATGTGTTAATTTCCTGATAAGCAGATTTTTGACCGTAATCAAATGTTAATGCTAGGCAAATATTATATTTTTCTTTAGAAATTCCTAAGCTAACTAAAGAATCAAGTCCGCCGGAAAGTAGGATAATTGATTTAGGCATCGAAATCCTCTCTTTTTCTTATTTTAGAATATTCCTCATCATCTGCTGTATCTTCATACTCTTCAATCATAGATACAGCTTCAATTTTTAGAATATCAGGGTATGAGGGTTCGTTGACGACTTCATCAAGAATTTCTCTTCCAATCATGTTATATAGTGCAATTAATGCATTTTTCTTCACTTCGTCATCTTTATCTGAAAGACAAGTTCTTATTGTTTCTTCAGCTTGCGGATTTTCACTGTCCATAATTGCTTCAATTGCGTTTATTCTTATTTGGGGAGATTCATCAAAAAGAGAATCCTTTAAAGCATTGAATACTCTTTCGTTATCACTTAGACGAAGTTTTCCAAGTGCTTCAATTACCCTTTCTTTTAGGAAAGTAAATTTACTCCATATGCCTTTTTGAGTCTCAAGAATGCTAACCAAAGGATCTACAGCTCGTAAATCTCCAAGCATACCCAAGGCTGATGCTGCTGATTCTCTTAGGTATACTGATTTTTCTTCTTCATCTTTAACAACTTCAATTAAAGGTGCTACTGCATATTTGTCTCCTATTTTTCCTAATGCATCAGCACAAGCAAGTCTTATCTTGTAGTTTTCATCTTTATTATTCAAACAATACAATAAAGGTGTTACAGATGATGTATCTTTGTAATTTGAAATAGCTTTTGCACACAAAGATCTCACGTTTGTGAACATTTCTTTTGTATGTTCAGATGCTTCGTTGGCAAAATTTTTCATTAAGAGTATATCTAGTAGAATGCTTAGAGTGCTTTTATCGCGAAATTTATCTGAACATTTTATTACATAAATAAGAATTTCCGCAGACTTTGAGTTTGAAAGAATATAGTTGTATATTTTTATTAGATTCTCTTTATCATAAGTATTTTCAAACGAGTCAATTTTAGCTATTGCAAAATCAATATCAGATGAATCAAGTAACTTACATTTATTTGCAATTAATTCTAAATTTAAATTTTCTTTTTCTTCCACTCTGCTTAACCCCGTAACTAAGCAATCTAACATACATAGAATACTATAAAAAAAACAATAAAACAAGCTTTTTTGAATTTTCTACTACATATTTAGTAATAATTTTATTTTCTTTATAAAAAAATGGTATTATGAAAAAATAATACCATTTTTTATTTTAAATTTTATCAAATCTTTTATGCAGCTTTAGCTTTTTTCTTGGCTATGTAGTGTTCTCCCAATTTATTTGCAATCGGAGTAACAAGTACAGGTACCAAGAATCTATATACTGAACCAAAGATAATCATTGACTTTAATAATCCCATACCTGTAATTTTCTTTGATAAAATTTCATGTACTTCAGGGTTGTATTTTTTATGTTTTTTCAAGAATTCACCTACTCTAGGAGCATTTTCTAAAGGTGTTCTCTTATTTTTTGGAAGTGCTTTGTTTGCAGCTTTAAGAGCTTCATTTTTCTTAGCTACTTCATTCAGTGCTTTTTGGTAATCTTGTGCAAAATTTGGGTCGTTTAACTGAATGCCTGCGTATTTTGCAGTTACATTATTCCACCATTTATTTAGAGATTTATCTAAAGAGTATGCACCAATTGTAGATACCGCAAAAGTAAGAGTTTGGTTAATTGCAAGAGTTTTTCTTCTATCTTCTTCCATTTGCTTGTTATCAAGAGTCTTTTTAACGTACAGACCACTTGTAATAAGTGCGCCTATAGACATAAAATGGTTAAATAATGAATTATTGTTTTTTATTTTATCAGCTATATTTTGGACTGTTTTGTTATTAACAATTTTTGCAAAAATATTTTTTGCCATCCAATCGGTTGCATTTTCATACCTTTTTGTTATTGCAGCTTTTAGTGGTTGGAAAAATTTTGAACCTTTAGCTGCTTTTTCTACTTCTGCACTCAATTCTGCTGTTGGATTAGCTGTAAATGAGACTTTTGAAGTATAATTAGTCTTATTTTTGAAACCGTTATAATTGTATTGATATCTGTTATTAGTATTAAAGTTCACGTTCATTATTGCTTACCTCCTTTTGCAAAATCACTTAAGGAAGTTTTTTGCATTGAGCTATAATCTATAATTGTTGTTTGGTTATTTGTATTATTATTGACTGTTGTGTTGTTTGTCTGTTCAGGTTTCTTTTTCTTTTCCACACCAAATACGTATTTTAGGATAGGAGGTATTAATGCAATAGTAAGTGTTGCTCTTGGTATTGCAATAATCCAATCAGGGATATTTTTTAATGAAAGTTCAAGAGCATCAACTGTTCTTGCTGCTACGTTTCTTTCAAATTCTGTTTTCCCACTTTTAGCTATTTCTTTTAATTTGCCAAGATGTTCTGCTGAGAATTTCGCTGGATTTTTCTTTAATTTTGTAATTGCATCGTCAAGTGGAGTTGTTACTAATGTGGAGAAACCAAAACCAATTATACCTGATGCCATAGAGTGTCCTGATGCGTATATCTTATCATCTTTATCTTTTTTGCCAGGAAGTGACATAATTGTAAGTGGTCTTAGAATCCCTGCAAGGATTAATGCAACAAATGCACTTGCTGCAACGTTATGTTTCTCTGTTTTTTCCAGTACCCAGTTAAACCAGTTACTTTTTGCTATTTTAGTTCCAAGGTTTCCTTTAAAACTAATAGCGGCAACCTCACTCTTATCCGTTAAGTTACCGCTATTATCCGTGTTTATTCCTTGATTTAGTCCAATACTACTCATACCACTCTTAGATCTGTTCGTTGAGTCTTGATGGAGCCTAAAGTTGCCCTGTTTTAGAGCCAAATCTCTTTGTAATGCGTTAATTTTCATCTTTTTCTTTCACCAAATAAATGTATATATCTTCTACAATTATTTTAAAACAAAGCAAAAAAATTTTTGCTATCTACTTTAAGAATGTTTACAATTAATTTTATAAAAACCCTAAAATCAAGAAAGCGTAATAGTTTTACTCTTACTATTACGCTTAATATTTTATATAATTATTTTATTTTACATGTCGAATCCTAAGTCTAATGTTGGTGCTTTTGCAACAATTGCACTTGATGATATTATATCAACACCTGTAGATGCAATAGAATTTACCGTATCAAGATTTACATTTCCGCTTGCTTCGATGATTGCTTGGTGGTCAATTATTGCAACTGCTTTTTTCATATCTTCGATATTCATGTTATCAAGCATAATTATGTCAGCTTTGCATTTTACAGCTTCTTTCACTTGATCTAATGTATCGCATTCAACTTCGATTTTGTGTGCATGTGATAAGTTTTTTCTTAATTTTTCAACAGCTTTTGTGATTGAGCCTGCAAGTCTTATGTGATTATCCTTTATCATTGCACAATCAGAGAGGTTAAAGCGATGAAGAGCTCCGCCTCCGATTTTAACAGAATATTTTTCAAATGCTCTGAAGTTGGGTGTTGTTTTTCTTGTATCTACGATTTTTGCAGAATAATCACCAATTGCATCTTGATATTTTCTTGTCTCAGTTGCTATCCCGCTCATTCTTTGTATATAATTCAGTGCGACTCTTTCTCCCATAAGAATATCTTTTGCAGGGCCTGAAAATTCTGCAACAGTATCGCCTTTGTGTATTTTATCGCCATCTTTGAAATAGAACTTTATTTTTACATCGTTTGAAAGAGTTTCAAAAACAGTTTTAAATACTTCTGTACCGCATAAAATTCCATCAGTTCTTGTGTTTAATTTGCCGCTTAGAATATCAGTATCTTCTGCAAGATTTTCTGTTGTTATATCTCCAAAGCCGATGTCTTCTTTTAGTGCCATTTTTACGTGTTCTTTTATATAAAATTTACTTAACAAAACTAAGTTCTCCTTCTTTTTTTGTTAGCTGACTATGAGTGCAATTTTCTTCAGTATCTAAATAGTCCAGTCTATAGTGTGCACCTCTTGATTCTCTGCGGTTAAGTGCAGATTGTGCAATTAGACTTGCAACAAGCAACATATTTTTTAATTCATATTCTTCTTTATTTAGGCATTTTGATTCCCTAGGGAATTCTTTTTTTAGAATATTTATATCTTCTATAGCATTAAGTAGTCCCTTTTCATCTCTTAAAATACCGACGCACTCCCACATGATATTTTGAAGTCTTGATTTTAGACTAATTGTATCAATTTCTTCAAGAATGATATCTTCATCATTGTATTTGTCGATAGCTTTTTTTAGGTTCTCATCTATTTGTTTTGGAGTTTTTAATTCTGTTGATTTTAGGAAATCTGCAACAGAATAAGCACATACAACACATTCAAGGAGCGAATTGCTTGCCAATCTATTGCCTCCGTGAAGCCCTGTAGATGAGACTTCTCCTATTGCGAACAGACCGTTTATAGATGTAGCTCCCTTCATATCAGTCTTTATTCCTCCCATATAATAATGGGCTGCAGGTGCTACGGGAATAAAGTCATGTGCAATGTCTATACCATTTTCTAAGCATTTTTTTGAAATGTTTGGGAAGCGTTTAGCAAGCATTTTACTATCGATACAAGATGCGTTTAGGTATACGTTTGGCAAGTTATTTTTAAGCATCTCGTTGTAATTTGCTCTTGTAACAATATCTCTAGGTGCAAGTTCTTTTTTCTCGTGATATTTAGCCATAAACTCAATGCCATCGGCATCTACTAGTTTTGCACCTTCTCCTCGAACTGCTTCACTTATTAAAAATCTGTTTTCTTCTCCATCTATTGCGAGTGCTGTTGGGTGGAATTGAACAAATTCTAAATCTTGCATAACTGCTCCTGCGTTGAATGCAAGTGCAATTCCATCTCCTGTTGCACCTATTGGATTGGTAGTGTATTTATATAATTGACCAATGCCTCCTGTTGCAAGGATTACGCAAGAAGAGTAAATAGTCTCATATTCTTGTGTTGCATCGTTATATACAATTACTCCTTTGCATTGAGAATTTGAATCAACTAACAGTTCTACAGCAATCGTTTCTTCATATATTTCTATATTTTTATTTTCTTCAACTTTTTTGCACAGAGCTTGTTCAATCATTTTTCCAGTAGCATCTCCACCTGAGTGCAAGATTCTTCTTACACTGTGAGCTGCTTCTCGAGTGAAACAAAGATTGTTATTTTCATCTCTATCAAATTCAACACCAAATTTTAGTAAATCTTTTACTACAGAATCAGAGTGCTCAGATATATATTTTACTGCGTTGAAATCACTCAATCCTGCTCCTGCTTTTATAGTATCTGAAATATGTGAGGCCGTGGAATCTGCTTTATTTTCCTTCATTACGGCAACCATTCCACCTTGAGCGTATCTTGAGTTGCTTTCGCCAAGCTTTGATTTTGTAACAAGAAGTATTCCATCAGGTAAGTCTACCTGCTGTTCTATTTTTAAAGCAGCGTAAAGTCCTGCAATACCACTCCCTACGATGACTGTTGAATATTTTGAATATTTCATAGCTTTTGACCTTTATCTTATCTATAACATAATAATTCAAAACAAAAATTTTTGCTACTGTAAAAAATAAAGTTTTTATTAAGTTTTTATGCTTAATTTTAAAAGAAATTAAACCTCAAATGATATTTAAAAAGATTAGACATAAAATATAATACTTATTTTTTATAGTGAATGGGATTAATTTACTAATAAAAAATTTTATAAAACAGGTATCGAGGAAAATATTTATTGGGGAATATGTCTATGAATAAAACTATTAGAATATTATTGGTAGAAGATCAAAAACTAATGAGAGTCGGGTTGAAATCTCTTTTTGAAGGTCAGAATGAATTGGAAGTCTTTTCAGAGGCTGAAACCGGAAAGGAAGCAGTTGAAAAATTCAGACTTGTTCATCCTGATATTGTACTTATGGATATCGGATTACCTGATATTTCGGGGATTGAGGCTACAAAAAGAATTTTAGAAATTGATAGAAATGCAAAAGTGATTATTTTAACCTCTCATTTGAGTGAGCAAGAAGTTCTTGATTCTTTGCATGCTGGAGCTTGTGCTTATGTGATGAAAGATATAAACACTGATATATTAAAGATGGTAATAAAAACTGTAAAAGAAGGAGCGATGTGGTTAGATCCTCAGGTTGTTCCAATTTTGCGTGAGAAAAATTGCGGAGTAGTTCCTCCAAGACAAATGTCGAGAGCGATGTTTAAGGAACAACATGCAAATTTAACTCAAAGAGAATATGAAGTTTTAAAACTTGTTGTTGATGGAAAGTCTAATTGTGAAATAGCTCAGGAGCTAACAATTTCTGAGCATACGGCCAAAGCTCATGTTTGTAATATTATTCAAAAATTAGTAGTCGACGATAGGACTCAAGCAGCTGTCAAAGCTTTAAAAGAAGGCTTGGTATAGAAAACTTACTCTTCAGGAATACTCTGAAGAGTTTTTTATTTTTTTGTATTTACATATCAGTAAAAAAATGTTAGAATAGCTCTCACAAAAAGGAGGGCTTATATGAAAAAGTTGTTATACATTTTAATTCTTGCGTTGGCTATGCAGACTGCAGTTTATGCGGATAATGAAACTGATATGCATCAGTATTATATTGAGCAAATTATCAAGACACAAAATATAAAATATAATGAAAGAAGCTTTTTTAATGCTATTTATGATGGAAATGTTCAATTAGTAGATATGTTTTTGAAGGCTGGTATGACTCCTGAAACTACTTATTTGAAAATTCCCGCAATTTATTGGGCAATAAAAAATAATCAGTATGGTGTAACAAAATTGTTCTTAGCTAACGGAGCTGATCCTAATGCGTATTATGCAGGTTTTACTCCTTTATTTTTGGCAATTAATAGTAAAGATGCACAAATTGTTGAAGAGTTGATAAAATATGGTGCTGATGTTAATAAAGAGGTAAATAGCGTAAAACCTTTGCAATATGCTGTACAAAAACAAAATAGTCAAATTGTCGAACTTTTAGTGAATGCAGGGGCGAAAGCAGATCAGGAAGTTCTTTTAAAGGCTCTAAAATCAAAAGATTCTCATATAAAAAATCTTGTTTTAAAAAGATATAAGACTCAAAAAGAATATTAGATAAATTAATAAAAGGCAGAAATTTAATTTCTGTCTTTTATTTTTCCTGTTAATTATTATTAAAATAAACTTGTATGAATAGTTTTTTGTATATATTATATTTTTTTAGGTGGTGTATAAAAAAAGTGAGCTAGTATGGTGAAGTTATTTTATAAAGAAAAGATTGCAGATAAACGTATTATTCATTTTTGTGGTTTAAAATTTTCTTATAAGAGAAAATATAATATAAAATCAATTGATAAAGAAAAAGTTCAAAAAGAAATAGATAACTTTGAATCACTAGGGATAAATGATGACAAAAGAGAGATTCCGTTGATTGTTTCTTTGACTTCAATAAAACAGCGTTTATACGATATCCATTTTACGTTGTATTCTCTTCTTACTCAATCAGTGAAGCCTGATAAGGTTATATTATGGCTTGATCAGGATAAATTCCCGAATGGGGAAGCTGACTTGCCGGAGAATGTGCGTTCTCTTTTAAAAAATGGTTTGACTGTGAAGTTTTGTCATGATGTTCGTTCTTATACAAAGTTAGTACCCGCATTACAGGAGTTTCCTGGTGCAATAATAGTTACATCCGATGATGATATATTCTATGATAAAAGATGGTTAGAGACTTTGTATAATGAGTATAAGAAAGATCCAAAATCTATTCATTGTCATCGTGCAAATGGTATTACTATAAAGAATAACTCAATCAATTCTGATAAACAGTGGACATCTCCTATTAAGATGAACTCTTCTGGTGCATCTTTTAAACATTTTTTGACTGGTGTTGGTGGAGTGCTATATCCTCCAAATTGTTTTTATAAAGATGTTTTGAATGAAAGTGCTTTTATGGACTGTGCTCCAAGACACGATGATGCTTGGTTTTGGGCTATGGCTGTTATGAATAATACAAAAATTAATGTCGTTAAAAATAATATAAATAAGTTGACTTATGTAAATCCAGAAAGAGAGTTGCAGTTTAACGGAGAGCAGACTCTGTGGTCACAAAATAAAACAGAAGGCTTTTCTCAAATTTCAAAAATTTTGGATAGATATCCACAGATTACTGGAATTTTACTTGGAGAATAATTATGGGTAAAAAACTTAGTATTATAACACTTACGTATAATCAACTGAAAAAAGCAACAATTCCATATATCGAATCATTGTATAAAAATACTGATTCTGATTTGTTTGAATTGATAATTGTAGATAATAACTCTCAAGATGGCACTGTTGAGTATTTGCAGGAGTTAGAAAAACAAAAGGATAATCTAAAAGTAATATATAACAAGGAAAATTTGGGATATTCTAAGGGAAATAATCAAGGTTTAAAAGTTGCTCAGGGAGAGTATCTTGCTTTGCTAAATAATGATATAATTTTATCTCCAAACTGGTATGAGCCTTTATTTAAAAAGTTAGAAGAAAAATCAACAGGGTTAATTTCTACAAGTGTGATAGAAAACTTTTTTACAAGAGAATTCAATTTCTTAAGAACTGCGGATAAGTTCAGAAAAAAGGCAAAGACAGATTATATAGATTACGTTTTCCCTGATTTCGCCTGTGTAATGTTAAGACGTGATTTTTTAGAAAAAGTCGGATATTTGGATGAGAACTTTACTCCTGCATACTATGAAGATGACGATTATTGTGTTCGAGCAATATTGAATGGTTACACGAATTATATTTCAAC
>CASECH010000212.1 GCA_949286405.1 uncultured bacterium | reverse complement strand
GCTAGACATAAAAACAAGTACATATTTATAGAGGTTAAAACCAGAAAAACTTCTAACTTTGGCTCTCCTTTTGAAGCAATTACAAAAACAAAATATGAACATCTAAAGCAAGGTGTAATTACTTATGTTACAGAAAATAAAATTAAAAATTATCAAATAGACGTCATAGCAATAACCCTTAAACCTGATATTAAAATTGAGCATCTAAAAAATATCTACCTATAAACATTTATAAACTAGATTACGTTTCCATTATCTATTTTATAAATTTGTACATCCTTTAAAAACTCTTCTTCAAATAATATGGTATCCACAGAAGTAATTATCGTCTGAGTTCTATTATTTATAGATTTTAAAAGGTAATTTTGCCTTATATCGTCGAGTTCCGCAAGGACATCATCAAGTAATAGTATAGGTGCATCTCCAGTCTTTTCTGTTATTATATCAAGTTCTGAAAGCTTTAATGCAAGCACAACTGTCCTTTGTTGACCTTGAGATGCAAATTTGGTAGCCTCATTACTGTTTATAAAAAAGATTATATCATCTCTGTGAGGTCCAACACAAGCTTGACCTCTGCGTAGTTCTTCTTCCTTCCGCTCATTCAGAGAATTTCTGAATGCATTTGCGATATCCTCAACCTCAGACTCACAACCTGTCAAAAAAGAACAATCATAATTTATCTCGAGATTTTCAGTCTCACTTATAATTAGGTGTTTTTTCTTTGCATTTTTTTCTATTTCTTTTAAAAATTTTTTACGTAAATAGATTATATTACTTCCCGTAATAACTAACTGCTCATTATAAACATCTAATAATGTTGAATTGTAACTTCCGGTCTTTAAAAAATCTTTCAAACAATTATTCTTTTGAATTCTAATTTTATCATATTTAGATAACCTATCATCATAAGCAGGATAAATTTGAGAAATTGCTCTATCCAGCCAATCACGTCTATCAGAAGGATTCCCTCGAAGAAGAAGTAAATCAGTTGTAGAAAACAAAACTGTTTTTAAAACTGTTTTGAAATTTTTTGGAGTTGTTTTTAAACCATTAATCTTTAATTCTCTCTTTTTTTCTTTTGAATACGAAAAATCAAGTTCTACTTCAGTATCAGACTTTATAATATTTGAGTTTATAGAACAAAAATCAGCATTAAAATTAATCAACTCAATGTTATTTGCAGTTCTTTGACTTTTAAGAGTTGATAAAAAATATATACTTTCAAGAATATTTGTCTTTCCTTGAGCATTTTTACCTACAATCAAAATCTTATTTGCATCCATATTTAAAGTAATATCTCTGCAATTTCGATAATCTACTAACCTCAAATCCCTTAATTTCATAAATAAATTATACCCCAAATATATGATTTATTATTTATATCTGGACTATTATTAAAATTTTTTATATAATACCTGATATACAAATTACTTTAAAAGGAAATTTTTATGATACCTATAATTTCAGAAGAAAATGCTGCAACAGTATTCAAAGAAATATTTAAAGATGTTCCAGGATGGAGAAAAAAAATGATTCATTATCTTAAAGATGAAAATCCTGAAATAAATACTGCTATAATAGAAGCAGCAAATAATACAGACCTGGATCCAAAAGCTGTTGCACTGGGTGCTTATATGACTTATATACTCATAGAAATGGCTATAAAAGATGCTGACGCAATTATGAATTTTCAAGAATAAATAAGGTGGTAAAAGATTATGCTGATTGAAGAACTATTAGAAAAACTTGTAGCTGACGGGGGCTCTGACTTACATATTTCAAGCGGTCTACCTCCAGCAGCACGTATAGACGGGAAATTACAAAGATATGACTACCCGCCATTAAGTCCGGACGATGTAGAAACATTACTATTCCCTATGTTGTCAAATGAACAAAGACGTACTCTTGAGCAAACTTGGGAATTAGACTTTTCATACGGTATTGAAGGATTAAGTCGTTTCAGGGTAAATTTTTATAAAGACAAAGGCAATTATGCAGCAGCATTCAGAACAATTACTTCAATAGTACCATCATTTGATAAGCTTGGATTACCGGATGTTGTAAGAAAAACTGCTGATAAGCCCCGCGGTCTTATTCTTGTTACAGGCCCAACAGGTTCAGGTAAATCTACAACACTTGCAGCTATGATTGATTACATTAATTCAAACAGAGCAGAACATATATTAACTATTGAAGACCCAATAGAATTTGTGCATACATCTAAACAAAGTATTATTCACCAACGTGAGCTTGGCATGGATACAAGGTCATTTGCAAATGCACTAAAATCAGCACTTCGTGAAGACCCTGACATCATACTTGTAGGTGAGATGCGTGACCACGAAACAATTGCGTTGGCTCTTACAGCCGCAGAAACTGGTCACTTGGTTTTCGGAACATTACACACATCTTCTGCAGCTCAAACTATTGACCGTATCATAGACGTATTTCCAGAAGGACAACAACAACAAATACGTGTACAACTTGCAAACTCCCTTGTAGCAGTATTTTCACAAACACTTCTACAAAAAGTTCAGCCTGATGGAACAAGAAAAGGTCGTGTTATGGCACAAGAAATTATGCTTGTAACACCGGCAATAGCAAACCTTATCAGAGAAGCTAAAGCTGCTCAAATATATTCTACAATACAAATGAATCAGGGTATGGGTATGCAAACTCTTGAAATGGCTCTTGCTAATCTATACAAACAAAGAGTAATAACGATTGAAGACGCTCTTTCAAGATCTTCAAGACCTGAAGAATTAAAACGATTACTACAATAAATAAAAATACATCATGACTTTATAAAAAGACTTTGACTTATAAGCCAAAGTCTTTTTATCTTGTTAAGAGTTTTGTTTGTGCTAAAATTGTATTATAAAGATTTTATAATATAAAGGATAAAAAAATGGCACAACAAACACATGAAGCAAGTTCTTCAAAAGAACAAATAAGACAGACAAGAATTCAAAAACTTGCAGATTTAGCAGATAAAGGAGTTAATCCATATCCGTATTCATTTGACAAAGACATTGATGCAAAAGATTTGCAAGAAAAATACAAAGACCTTGAAGCCGGAGTTGAAACAGAAGATAAATACTCTGTTGCAGGTCGCGTTATGGCTATTCGTAACACAGGTATGTTTATAGACTTGATGGATGCGTCTGGAAAGATCCAAATCTTCTCTCACAAAGAAAATCTTTCTGAGGAACAAATGAAAATTCTTAAACTTATTGATATTGGTGATATAGTAGGATTTTCAGGCACTATAAGAAGAACCCCTAGAGGAGAATTATCTATAAAAGCTCAGTCTTTGAAACTTTTATCCAAGTCACTACTACCTCTTCCTAACAAACAAATCAGCAAAGAAAAAATGGAAGAACTACAAAACTTCCATGGTCTTACTGACGTTGAAACCAAATATCGTCAAAGATATGTTGATTTGATTGTAAATGAAGATGTGAGAGATACTTTCAGAAAAAGGAGTTTAATAATACAAAAAATCAGAAACTATTTAACTTCTCAAGGATTTTTGGAAGTTGAAACTCCAATGCTTCACCCGCAAGCTGGTGGTGCGAATGCTAAACCGTTCATCACTCACCATAATGCTCTTGATATGGATATGTTCTTGAGAATTGCTCCTGAACTATACCTAAAAAGACTTATGGTAGGCGGTTTATCTGAAAAAATATTTGAAATTAACAGAAGCTTTAGAAACGAAGGAATTGATACACGTCATAACCCTGAATTTACAATGATGGAACTATACCAAGCTTATGTTGATTATAATGAAATGATGGTGCTAACTGAAAATCTTGTAAGCACAATTGCACAAGAAGTACTTGGTACAATGAAAATTAAATACGGTGATAATGAAATCGATTTAACTCCTCCTTGGGATAGAAAAACAATGCTTGGAGCAGTTAAAGATGCTACAGGTATTGACTTTAACAATATATTCACAGTAGCTGATGCAAAGGAAAAAGCAAAATCAGTTGGCGTTAATGCAGATGAATGTGATAACTGGGGACAAGTTATTGATTTAATCTTTGAAGAAAAAGTTGAACCGACATTAATTCAACCTGTTCATATTATCGACTACCCTAGAGATATATCTCCACTTGCAAAAGTTCATAGAGATAATGACAGATTAACTGAAAGATTTGAAACAAGAGTTAATGGATGGGAAATTGCAAATGCCTTCTCTGAACTGACAGATCCAATAGATCAGAGAATGAGATTTGAAGCACAAGCTTTAGCTAAAGTAAATGGTGATGAAGAAGCAATGTCTATTGATGAGGACTTTATATGTGCTCTTGAACATGGTATGCCTCCTGCAGGCGGTCTTGGAATAGGCATTGACAGATTGGTAATGCTACTTACTGATTCTCCTTCTATTAGAGATGTGATAGCATTCCCTACAATGAGACACAGAGATTAGTTAGTTTAAAGACCGGTTAGATACCGGTCTTTTTTTATCTAGTAATACTTTATTTTCCAACCATCATTTATTACACGTGATGTACAAGTGAGACCTGAAGCGGCTCTGTTACAGTTATATGAATTATCTTTTCCACTTGGCACAATTTCATCTCCGTTTAATACAAATGCAAATATATCTCTACCAATCTGATTTGGCCATACATCACCATTGACATCTACAATAAATACCAATGAATCCTTTTCAACATTAACACCAAATTCAGAAATTATAACCTCTTTAGGATAAATATTCAT
>CASECH010000211.1 GCA_949286405.1 uncultured bacterium | reverse complement strand
TTATTTTCTTTTTCATTCTACTTATTCTCCCCTCTTCAAATATTATACTATAAAGATAAACACTCTTAATTTATGGTTATATAAAAGTTCGAAACATTTCTTAATATAAAGTTTAAAAAAGTATATACTATGGTATATACATAATATATATTCTCGTTGTCCATTTTTTCAATTTCGGACTTTCCTTATAAGGTTTGTCCCCAAATTAAATTTAGCTGCAATAAAAAAATTTAACTAAGAAGGAGTTTAAAATTTATGAAAAAAGATTCACTTATTAAAATGAAAAAAGTAAATGATTTTTCAAACCCTGCAAAAAATGAAGTCTTTAACGGATCAAATGATAATGTTTTGTCAAACTACATAAGAGAAATAAGTGATTTTCGTAATTTAACACCAAACGAAGAAAAAGAATTAGCAAAACTTGCAAAACAAGGCGATGAAAAGGCTAAACAAAAACTTATTGAAGCTAATTTAAAATTAGTTGTAACTATTGCTAAAAAAGCAATCCATATGTCAAAAATCCCTATGATAGACTTAATTCAAGAAGGCAACTTAGGACTTATGGTTGCAGCTGAAAAATTTAACTATAAATTAGGGTATAAATTTGCGACTTATGCAAGCTGGTGGATAAAACAAGCTATGTTCAAAGCTATTTCAGAACAATCATACAGCATGAAAATACCAGTATACATCCAAGAAACACTATCTAAATTTTCTAAAATAAAAAGAGAAATGGAATCAGAAAATAATTCAAATGTAAAAACTCAAGATGTAGCTAAAAAAATGAATATTTCTGCAGATAAAATAGACACATTCCTTAATGCTTATTCAAAAACAATTTCATTAGAAAGTGCGATAGAAAATAATGACGGAAAAGATATGTGCCTTGCAGACATAATCGAAGATGAAAAAGCTTCAGCCACTGAATCTGTTGAATTTGAATACCTAAAAAATGATATAAATATGGTTATATCAACTTTAAAAGAAAGAGAGAGAGAAGTTGTAAAAATGAGATACGGACTAAATGACAGCACAAAATACACTCTTGAAGAAATCGGTAACATATATGGAGTAACCAAAGAATGTATTCGTCAAACAGAATTAAGAGCTCTAAAAAAAATGAGATTTTCTGTAATAGGACAAGAAGTTTTAGCAAACTACATTGAATAATAGAAGGTAGGTATTAATTCCTCATCGTGTTTATTTATTGGTAAGATTTACTTAAAGGTTATTGAAAAATTTCAATAACCTTAATTTTTACTTATAAAATTACCCAAATTTATGCTAAAATAATAGTAAAAGAAAAGGGGTAAAAAATTGAAAAGAGTTATTTGTATAGTAATAGATTCTATGGGTATAGGAGCTATGCCTGACTGCAAAGATTTTAATGATATTCCTGAATGCAACACACTCAAGAATGTCTGTGAATTTAACAATGGTTTAAATCTTCCTGTTATGGAGAAAATGGGACTTGGAAACATTCAAGATTTCAAAGGAATTGCAAAAGAAAGCTCTCCGATTGCACAATATGGCACAATGCTGGAAAAATCAAAAGGCAAAGATACTACGACCGGTCACTGGGAAATGATGGGAATTGTATCAGAAAGACCTTTTGCAACATTTCCGAACGGTTTTCCCAAAGAACTTATTGATAAATTTATTGAAAAAACTGGGTGTAAAGGGATTTTGGCAAATAAACCCGCTTCAGGCACAGCAATAATTGCAGAACTAAATAATGAACACCACAGAACAAAATTCCCTATTGTTTATACAAGCGCTGATAGCGTCTTCCAAATAGCTGTGGATACTGATTTAATACCACTTGAAAAACTTTATGAATGGTGTGAAATTGCAAGAAAAATTCTGGATGAAGGTAATTACAACGTATCAAGAGTAATAGCAAGACCTTATAAAATAATTGATGGAAAACCTACAAGAATATCAAAAGACAGAAGAGATTATTCTATGATTCCACCAAGAAATGTTATGAACGAATTAAAAGATCAAGGATGTAAAGTTATAGGTATCGGAAAAATAGAAGATATATTTTCTAAATCAGGTATTACACATGCCATTCATACGGGATCCAACAAAGAAGGTCTTGAATTAACACTAAAAGCTATCAAAAATGAAATGGATTTAGAAAAAATTGCATATCCTGATATCAATATTACAAATGATGAAGAATTTATTTTCACCAATCTAGTAGATACGGATATGCTATATGGCCATAGAAACGATGCAAAAGGTTATGGAAATGCCATAGAAGAAGTTGATAGATATTTAGTTGAAATCAAAAAACATTTAAAAGAAGACGATATACTAATTGTTACAGCAGATCACGGATGCGACCCGACAGTACCTGGCACTGACCACACAAGAGAATACGTACCTATCCTTGTTTTTGGTAACAGCATAGAACCTAAAAATTTAGGAATGATAAAAGGGTTTGATTTTATTGCTCAAATTATAAAAAAACACTTATTATCATAACTGGACAATTGAAATTTTAAATTTTTGGTTTATAATTGGATTGTGAAAAATTTCACGACTATTATAAATAATATAAGGAGAAAGAAAATGACAGTAAGAATTGAAGACGGATGCATCGGATGCGGCGCTTGCGAATCTATTTGTGATGCAGTATTCAAAGTAGAAGACGTAGCTACAGTAAACGAAGCTGAAGTAGAAGCTAACATTGATTGCGTTAAAGAAGCAGCTGAATCTTGCCCAGTAGGCGTAATCGTTGTTGAATAGTTCTATACTATAACAAAAAATAACTGTAAGGGTTTACCCTTACAGTTATTTTTTATCTTACATATTCACATTCAAAAACAAATTTCACAGCTTTTGATTTATCTGAAGCATTTGGACTTATCGGTTGACCTTGAGAATCAACGTAACTTACAATAGAACATACATATTTATCTTTTACACCCTGATTAGACGTTTGCATACTTATTTCACGCAATCTTGCATCTATACGATCATATATTCTGGATTCAGTGTTTTGAATATTATTATTCATTTCAGCTCTTAAAGCAGATAGTCCATCTTGAGGATAATTTTTAGAGATATCTGATTCTTCCCTTTTATCCTCATTTTGCCTATAATCCAAACGTTCATCAGTATTGAAAGATGTTTTATGAAAATCTTCATTATTATAAGATTTTTGTTCAAAATTTTCATTTTTAACATTTTTCTTAGCAATCATAGGGGCACTTACAATCATTACAATACCCAATACAATCACAAAAATTATACCAACACCCATAGCAGAAATTGCTGCATTTCTTTTCATAAAAACCTCCGTAACAGATTTACTGTGAAATTATAACACAGGGTAAAAAAATAGAGCTCATTTAAAAAAATGAACTCTATTTTTTAATTAGCAATAAGATTTATAGATTTACTTCTCTGACAACAGCTTCAAGAGCATCTAGTGCATCAGAAGGTAGTTTGTCTAAGCCAGCCTTTTCTGTTTCTCTTGATTTTACAAAAGCAATTCTATCATTCATACGAGCGACAAACTGCTCAGCGTACTCTCTATTACTAAATGAAGCATCGAAACCATCGATATCCATAATTTCGATATCTGAGAAATTTTCCCATTTATGGAAGTTAGCACTACCTTCAACAATAGCTTCAATAATACCTAGAGTGTGAGCAGGCTTAACTTTTGTACCCATAAATTCACCAGTATTCAAGATATAACAATCAACACCATCTGCTATTAATTGCTTAAATCTTTCATAATCAATCGCCAAAGGATACACTCTAAACGGATTTGCATAAGGTTCTACAACTAAAGCATTCGGATCCACTCCTGCTGCAAGTCTTTCCGCAGAAGAACGTTTTGTTGCCAAAGTAGCTCCCATAGCTGAACCTAAAGATGCTCCAGACAACTTCAATACAGGAGGAATAGTAGGATCTTTCATTAACCAGAAAATTGCGTTAATCGGTTGATCAATTCTATCAACTCTATTAGGTGACCACAACTTAGATTTAACAGCTCTACCGTTACCGTTTCTTATATCCTCAGTAATTGAAACTAACTTACCATCAGCCAACTGGATTACACCGGCATTTTGTTGAGTAAGAATATATTTATTATCATCACAACCAATAGGATAATCTGCAGTCTTGTCAAAATAAGCAGGCTCTAGTGCAATGGTGTATTTATCATGCACATTAATAATAAACGCATCATCATGAAGGACTGTAATATCGTACTTGTTATTATGTTTTGCGTGAGTGATAGTAGATTTTCCGGAGCCAGAAAGACCAAATACCGCAACTTGGAATGATTTACCGCCATCAAGGTTATAACGTTTCATACCTCCATGGCAAGAAGCGTAACCATTACGAGCCGCAGCACCCCACGCAAGAGTCAATGTACCTTTCTTATGTTCCCCAAAATATCTCATACCCAAAATAGCAGCACAGTTATGTTCAGGGTCAAAGAATGTCAATCCGTAAGGAAAATCAGGGTGTGACCAATCAGGATCAGAGAATACATAGATATCTCCTTCTGGTAACTCTCTTGAATCTGCGTACATTTGAGCATAGCACTCATTTATATATTGGAAGTTTAACATCCAAGAATACATAATATTTTCAAAACCTTCAGGAATCATCAAATGAGCTTTGATCATAAAATCTTCTTCAAGGCCTACTACAACTTCTGTTTTATACATCAACTTATCACGAGTTCCATAAATAGCTTCTCTGATAATTGGAAGAAGATATTTTAAATCACAATTTGGCTCTCCGACAATTTTTCTTGCAGCAGCACAACGACCGACAACTGTACCATCATTAAACAACAGCTGATTTGCACCTTGCGGAAGTCCTATTTTTTCAGGCTTATAAATAGGCATCCCAGTCAATTCAACCGTACCTGGGCTATTTTTCGCCAACTTGTATGCTTCAGACACAGATTTTACTTCTTCAACATTATTCCCAAAAAACGGAGCAGTAATAGTTGCTCTCGCAGCAGAATAAAGTTTTTTCAATTCTTCAGAATTTGTAAAGAATTCTTTTGTAGCCATATCAATCTCCTTTTACTATAACCAAAATAAACGACTTTTTATCCTAAATTAACCATAGAACAATAGTAGCACTTTTTTTTGAAAATAGCAACAGAATTATATCTCATTGTTGGATAAAATTCTAGCAACCAGTAAACTTATACTATTTAAGCTAAAAAGTATAAAATAAATCTATCTAAAATATTTTTCAATACCAAAAGAAATTCATATACTACTACATAGTTTTTATATTGAAAGTCGATAAGAAGTTATTGTCTTATTAGAATATGGTGTTTGTAAATCAACCATTCCAATATTTCCATTCTTTGTTTTGTTATACTTAGTTAGAACTTTTTTACCATTTACGTCTTCTTTATGCATACTAATACTATCTGACATGTTTATGACATGAAGTTTTGATTGTTTTCCATCTGGGTATATTTTTACCCTTTGTAAATCTGATATAAAATGTTTTGGAGATTCATAACTTAAAACAGGATCAACATAATCATTTACAACGTGATATTTTGTAGAAACTATTTTAGACTTTACTCCACTGACTAAATTTTCAACTTTTGTAAGAACATGTTTTGCATCTGTATAGACATGCATTCCATCAGGCATATCAAAAATCTGCTTTTTTGTTACAACTTTAAACGGTTTAAAGTTTTTGAAAGATTTAAAAGTCTGTGTTCCGTCTTTAGCAATTTGTTTAAATACCATTATGCCATTTTTTGAACCGATTAAATCACCTTTAACAAAAAGCTTTCCAAACATATATTCTAC
>CASECH010000210.1 GCA_949286405.1 uncultured bacterium | reverse complement strand
TCTTCAGGAGCAGTATAACCGGTGTATTTGTTATAATATTCAGGATTTGTAAAACCTTCTTTTCTTCCTGTTAGTATTTTATGAGGATAGCATTGATGAGAAACATCAAAAACTATTTTATCTTTTGGAGAATTAAATACATAATGCATGGCAATTGTAGCTTCTATTATGCCAAGATTTGGCCCCATATGTCCACCGGTTGTGTTGACTTTTTTTATAATTAATTCTCTCATTTCTTCTGCAAGTTCAGTCATTTCTGAAATAGTTAGTTTTTTAAGATCATTTGTATTTTCTATTTTGTCTAAAATCATAAAATCTCCTTTTAATACTTCCATTTAAAATTTTACAACTTGATAGCAGCTATCAGTCAAGAGTATTTTTAGCAAAAAATTTTTTGTTTGTTTTTTTATAAGAGCAGAAAGGATTTTGACATGAATGTAAATAACTATGATTCTTCGCAAAGTATTATGTTTGGAAAATTTATCAAAATAAAATCCACAACATCTAAAATTGACAAATTTCGTGATTCTTTGCGTATTAGCACAGATGAATTTTTGACAATGAAAAAAGACAAAAAAAATTCAAAGTCTGTATTGTATCTTATTAGTGGTAGTGATTTAAAAAAGTTCATGAAATTATCAAAAAAGACCTATTTCAGAGAATTGAGAATGAATATTGAAAAATATATGAAAAAGCCTAAAATTATGTCAATAAAGAAAGCCGAAAAAAAATACATAAAGTAAAAAGTGCCATTTCGATAATAAAATGACACTTCTGTTTATTTAATATTTGTACGAAACTAATCAATTTTTAATTTCTTTTTGTCTGCTTTTTCTTCTTTAATTTTCGGAGCATTTATTATTAAAAGTCCATGTTCAAGTTTTGCTTTTGTTTTTTCTGTATCTATTTCTTCAGGGAAATATATGCTTCTTGAAAATTCTCCATATCTGAATTCTGATTTTCTGTAAGATTTAGTATCTTCATCTGTTTCTTCATGTTTTACAGCATTAATTGTGATATGATTTTTGTCGATATCAATATCCAAGTCTTCTTTTTTTACTCCGGGTAGTTCTGCCTTTATATGATATTCTTTCTCTTTTTCTTTGAGTTCTACAGGCATTACATATTTGTCCGTTTCGTCAGAGAAAATGTATTCAGGGAAAAGACTATCGAAATTCCTATTAAGAATTGAGCTGATTTCATCATTTACTGATTTAATAAAGTGGTCAGGTGTTTTTTTTATCAAGAATTTCATAATAACTCTCCTTTCATTTTCACTTCTTTTTTATTACATCCAACATTTTTATTATTACTCTTTTTAGCTAAAAATCTTTTAGAATTAACCAATTTTTAACAATTCAAATAAGTCTGAAAATCCTAAAAAAGCCGTGAAATTTGCTTTTTGGAATGTTTATGGTAGAATATTATATATTTATTTATTAGGAGTGAGTTTTATGAAAAAGTATATTTTAATATTTTTACTTTTGTTGCAGTTTTCAAGTTGTGCCTATTCTGCCTCTACGGTGAAAATTGTGCCTCAGTTTATGACCCCTTCTAATACGGCAAAATTTGAGGATGTAAATAAATCTTTAGCAATTATATACAGCAAAATAAAACCTCAGATAAAAACAGATAAATATCCTAAATTTTATCATGATTTCACTTGTGTTAAATCTGATGAGACGCAAAATCCAAATTATTATTATGTAAAAAATGGCTCAGCTGAATTAATTTTTAGTAAAGATAATAATGAATTAAAATTTATTTCTTTTAGAAAACAAAATTTACCAAATTGCAGAATTTTATATTCATATCCATCAGGAAAATTTTTAGCAGTCCAAGTATATGAATCAAAGTCTGAAGTATTTATATTTGACAGTGAAGGTAAGTATGTTAACTACGAACCTTATGTAAAATCAGTAAGAGAAAAAGTGCAAAAAAATTGGAAAGCTCCTGATAAAAAACGTGTAGCAGCTTTGTTAAAGGATAAAAAATCTGTACCTGTGCAAGTTGCACTGACATTAAATAAAAATGGTACGGTAAAAAAATGCAGGATTGTTGAATCCTCAAAAATTAAAGAGCTTGATGACAATGTAGGGAGTGCAATAAAAGCTTCAGCACCGTTCCCAGCTTTTCCTTCAAATTTCTTTAATGAAGAACTTGTAATTATCCTAAATTTCAATTTCGCAGTTAAATAG
>CASECH010000209.1 GCA_949286405.1 uncultured bacterium | reverse complement strand
GGAGAGGCTGGAGCTTTGTTTATTTTAAAGAAAAATACAGAAGGCATAAGAATTTTAGGAATTGGAGAAACCTCAGATGCTTATCATTCTGCAACACCCGATCCCAGTGGAGAACAGGCAGCTAGAGCTGTAGAATTAGCATTAACGCAAGCAAAAATATGTCCAAAAGATATTGATTATATTAATTTGCATGGGACAGGAACGATTGCAAACGACATAATGGAAGCTAATGCTGTATATAAAATATTCCAAGATAAAGTCCCTTCAAGTTCGACAAAACCCATTACAGGACATTGCCTTGGAGCAGCAGCAAGTATTGAAGCTTATTTCTGCTACAAAATTTTAAAAGGAGAAATGAAAGCACCAAAACACATCTATGACGGTTACTATGACCCTCAATTACCACCGATAAATATAGCAAATGAAGATTTTGGAAATGTTAATATTTGTATGAATAACGCGTTTGGGTTTGGTGGCACTAACGCAGTTATGGTTATGGGGAATTAATTATGTTGGATATCGAAAAAATATTACCACACGACAGACCAATGATACTGATTGATGAAGTTAGAGATATTAACCTAGAAGAACATTACGTCATATGTTATGTAAAAATACACAATAAAAAAATCTTTTTTAATAAAGATATTAACGGGATTTCACCACTTGTAGGTATTGAATTTATGGCACAAGCTATAGGGTGTTATGCTTTTTTTAAAGCAGGAAAAGATACTCCAAAACTCGGCTTTTTATTAGGAGCTAGAACGTATACAAATTCTCTTGAGAAATTTGAGAATGGAAGCACTTATACAATAAAAGCTAAAGAGATGTATGATGATGGAGAACTTGTTTCATTTGAATGTTTAATTTATAATGATAATAAAGAGGTTGCAAGTGCTCTAATTAATGCATTTCAACCAGAAAATGCTGAGGAATATATTAAATGAAAAAGATTTTGGTAACCGGCTCAAGCAGAGGAATAGGGAAAGAAATAGCCTTATATCTTGCAAAAAATGGATATTCTGTTGACATACATTATATACGAAGTGAAGAAAAAGCCCTAGAAGTAGTAGACCAAATAAGATCACTAGGCTTGGAATCTAATGCGTTAAAATTTGATATTAAAAATCGCGAAGAATGCAAAAGAATTCTTGAAGGTAAGCTATACTACGGAATAATCCTTAATGCAGGAATAGCTAAAGATAATGTATTCCCTGCAATGGAAGGTGAAGAATGGGATGAAGTTGTTGATACAAATCTTGGCGGTTTTTATAATGTATTAAAACCACTTGTTATGCCAATGATCTCAAACAGAATAAAAGGTAGAATAATTACACTTTCTTCTGTTTCAGCACTGTCAGGTAATAGAGGACAAGTAAATTATTCTGCATCTAAAGCTGGAATAATAGGTGCTACAAAATCTTTAGCCTTAGAACTTGCAAAAAGAGGAATTACCGTAAATTGTATTGCTCCTGGAGTAATTGAAACAGATATGATAAAAAATGTTCCTGTGGATGAAATAAAGAAAATAATTCCAATGAAAAGAATTGGTTGTGCAAAAGAAGTTGCGAGCCTTGCAAACTATCTTATGAGCGAAGATGCCTCTTACATTACAGGCCAAGTTATATCTGTTAACGGAGGGTTATACTTATGAAAAGAGTGGTTGTAACCGGAATGGCTCTTACAAGCCCTTTAGGAAGTGATATTGATACTGTTTTTAATAACCTTTTAAAATATGAAAACTGCGTAGATTATGATAAAAACCTTGACCAGTATGAAAGGTTAAACACTCGATTATCAGCTCATTTAAGAGGTTTTGAAATACCTTCTTATTACAACAGAAAAGTCTTAAGAACAATGGGGCCTGTGTCTGTAATGGCCGTAAGGACTTCTGAATTAGCATTAGAAGATGCAGGACTACGCGATGATGAAATTATCACAAGCGGAGATTGTGGTGTTAGCTATGGTTCATCTTCAGGGTCTTTAGATGCAATAATTGACTTTTACGGAATGCAAGTAGACAAAGTCGTCAGAGGGCTAAATTCAGGCTCATACGTTAAAATGATGCCTCAGACAACTGCTGTTAATATCTCACTATTTTTCAAGACAATAGGCAGACTGGTACCTGCTTCTACCGCTTGCACATCAGGATCTATGGGAATTGGTTATGCATATGAAGCTATTAAAAACGGGTATCAAACAGTTATGATTGCAGG
>CASECH010000208.1 GCA_949286405.1 uncultured bacterium | reverse complement strand
TGCTGCCTTAGCTTCTGCTTCAGCTTGAGCTTTTGCTTGTGCTTTTTTAGAAAGTTTTACTGTTTCTTTTTTTACATAGTTCAAAGTGCCATCTTCATTGCAGTTTTTGATTAAGTAAGCAACTGTTTCTGTAGGTTGAGCACCTTTTTTAACCCAGTCAAGAGCTGCAGCTTTATCTAGTTTCATAACTTTAGTTTTAGGATTGTAGTGACCTAATTCTTGTACTGGTCTTCCTTCACGTTTAGTTGTTGAATTGATTACGATAATTCTGTATGATGGGTTCTTCTTAGCACCTAATCTTTTTAATCTGATTTTTAACATTGTTTTTTCCTTCTTATTAAGTATCACTTGCGAGTTTTAGGATAACGCAGCCGCCGCTTTATCTTTAAAACCCTTGAAACAGGCTAAGAGGAATTGCCTGATTCCAATACCAATAGAAACATAAAATACTATAATAATCAAGTATTGATTAACAAAGATTAAATGAAATTATGAGATATTTTTATTTTTATGTAAATAATTTGTTTTTTTTATCTAAACACTTATAATTGATAATATGAAAGATTTGGATATCAGTAGTTTAGATTCTCTTAAAGTTCGAGTTCATAATAAGCTTGCAGAAACTCAGTTATACCGTTTTAAAGGAACGGTATCTAAACTTCTTGGTTTGACTGTTGAGGTAAAATTACCAGGGCTAAAGATTGGTGATTTATGTTTTATCGAAACTTATGACGGGAAACAAAAACCTGCTGAAGTTGTTGCGTTCAAAGGTGAGGCAGCTCAATTACTTTTACTTTACGATGGTGAAGGTATTGGACAAGGTAGTTTAGTTACGACGACTGGGCGTCCTATTATTATTCCTGTTGGGGATTTTCTGTTGGGTCGTTTAATAAATCCGATGGGAGATCCTATTGATGATAAGCCTTTAGACACAACAGGTGCTGTATGGCGTCCTATTGAAGGACCTCCTCCTGGCCCTTTTGAAAGACCTATTATTACAGAAATGTTTTCAACCGGAGTAAGAGCTATAGATAGTTGTATGACTATGGGGTGTGGTCAGCGTTTAGGACTATTTGCCGGTTCCGGTGTTGGAAAAAGTACTTTGCTTGGAATGATTGCAAGAAATTCTGACGCTGATGTCAACGTAATGGCTTTGATTGGAGAACGTGGTCGTGAAGTAAAAGAGTTTGTAGAAGATTCTTTGGGTGAAGAAGGTATGAAAAAATCTGTTTTGGTTTGTTCTACCGGAGATCAGCCTCCATTGATTAGGCAAAAGGCTCTACTTACTGCGACAGCTGTTTGTGAATATTTCAGAGATCAAGGTAAGAAAGTTTTTCTTATGACTGATACGGTTACTCGTTGTGCTATGGCTGGGCGTGAGGTTGGTTTGTCTATTGGTGAACCTCCTACTATGAAGGGTTATCCACCTTCTATATTTTCTTGGCTGCAAAAAGTTTTGGAAAGAGCCGGGAATTCTCCTAAAGGTTCAATTACTGCATTATATACAGTATTGATGGAGGGAGATGATATATCAGATCCTATTGTTGATATTGTGCGTGGTATTGTGGATGGTCACATTTTCTTGTCAAGAAAAGTTGCTGAGATGAATCATTATCCTGCTATTGATGTTTTGGGAAGTATTTCAAGGTTAATGTCTGCAATTGCGACTCCTGAACATAAGGAAGCAGCAGGTAAGATGAGAAAAATTATGGCGATGTACCGTGAGAATAAAGATTTGATTGATGTTGGAATGTATCAACCTGGTTCAAATCCTAAACTAGATATAGCTATTGAAATGATGCCAAAAGTTAATGCGTTTTTGCAACAAAGGACTTCTGATCTTGTTAGTATGGATACTACGATAAGTACTCTTATTGATATGATGAAAGATGTTGATATTTAATATAAAATATGTTATCATAGAGTAGAGTAATTTTTTTTTACAGAAAGGGTTGTTTGTCTATGATATGGTATGAAAGATTTACTAAGTCGAAGTATTGCTATCGTAAGAAAGCTAAGGCTTTTACATTGGCAGAAGTGCTTGTTGTATTGGCAGCTATTGGTGTAATTTCAGTTCTTGTAATGCCTCAAGTCGTAAATAGTTACCAGACCAAGTCTTGGGGGACAAGAGCAAAGAAATTGAATTTAGAGTTGAAGAATTCTTTGGATTTGTATTTGACTGATAAAGGTAAAGTATCGCTAGTATCAACAGATATCAAGAATTCTAGTGGAGTTAAGGATTTTTTAACAAACTATTTGCGTGTTAGCGGAAAAGACTGCGGGAATAAGCCTGTAACTAATGGCTGTTTTGCAGAAAATTATATTAAAAATAAAGCAGATGGAACAACTGAGGCATATCCTAACAGCGAAATGGATTGTGTTAAACTTCAGACTGCAGCTGTTGTTTGTATGTCCCCAATGGATGCATCAAAAAAAATAAAGTTCTTTATTGACTTAAATTCTACATCCAAGCCTAATTTATTAGGTGCTGATGTATATGAGTTTACGTATGAAGAACCTGAAATTGAAGAAGAAATTGCAGAAGCAATACCTACTCCAACACCGGATCCTGAGCCTGAGCCTGA
>CASECH010000207.1 GCA_949286405.1 uncultured bacterium | reverse complement strand
TTTTTACCATAAATATGAGCAATAGCTGTCTTCATTTCATTTTCAAGTTTCTTAGGGACTAAAATTTCCTCAGAAGCTACACTATCATTATTTTTTGGAATTACAACATCTTTAATTTTCTCTGTTAAGCTTTGCTTTGAATCAGTTTGAGAAGCTTCAGATAAATTTATATGTTTAACAGAGCCATAACATATGGTAGAATTACCAACTAATGACATTATCAGAGCAAATGAAATTAATTTCTTAAATAACATAGTAAATCTCTTTTTTTACCTAGGCAAATCATCTCACAAACCGAAATCTATGTCAATTTAGCTATTTAACCTGAAATTCAGCTGCAGTAAATCTTTTTGTCGGATTGTCTTTTGAATATACCTGCATTATGTAAAACCCTTTCTGATTTATTACTACATAATCAGTAAAATAATTAATTTCTTCATCCTTCAATCGTACAGTTTTTGACCAATACAACTTATAACCTAAACGTCCATAATCATTATCTTTTTTAACAACTTGTATGTCCAAATACCTTGAATGTATTTTTTCGGGAATCAGAATAAGATAATAAATTCTTTGTCCTGTCATAAATAAATTTGAATAATTCATAACAGTTTTTTCTGTAATAGGATTATTATTAAAAAGAATACCTGCTTTATCATTGCAAGCAGAACTTACAAACATTATAAACAAGCAACTGACTATCAAAAATAATTTTTTCATAATAATTATTTTTCCAAAATATTAATTCTTTCTTGCACAGATTTGGCTGTTGAAGCATCTTTATTGTGTACAAGGAATATTTTATAATTTTTTACTGCTTCAATCTTATTGCCACTTTGCTCGTAGGCAAGCCCTAGTGCATAGTATGCGTAGCCATAATTTGGATCGAGAGTAATAACTCTATGGAAAGCTTCTTTGGCTCCTGACAAATTTTTCAAATTAGCATATACCAATCCTAAATTAAACCAACCATCAGCATAATTCGGATTTACAAAAACAGCTTTTTTGTAGTAATCTTGAGCTTTAAGATTATCGTTTTTCATTTTATAAATATTACCCACTTTCAATAATGTTTCGGCATCCTGAGAATTAATTTTTAATGCTTCTTGGTAATTATTTATAGCTACATCATAATTTTTCTTTTTATAGTTCTCATCTCCAATATCAATTAAATTTTTATTATGCTCTAAATCCTGTTTTGTAATAGTATCTTCAGAATCAACAGCTAACTTTACCTCAGAAATATTCTTACTCCCTGTTTCTGCGTTTACATTAACATCTGACTGGTACGAGCTTGAAATAAATTCTGCAAATTCTTCACTATATTCTTTTCTTTCAGGTGCCATAGAAATCGCTTTTTCATAAAACTCAGAAGCCTTATCGTTTACACCTGAACCTCTATATGCTTTTGCAAGACCAAAATAGGCATTACTATCCTGAGTTTTTCTCTCAATTGCCCTTTCAAAACATCCTGTTGCAAGAGAAAAGTTTTTTTCATCTAAAAATACATAACCTTGTGCTATTAATGCAGAAGTTAAATTGTTCTGCACAGCTGCATTATCCTTTGTTTTTAACAAATCAGTATACAAAGCAATACAATCATTATATTGTTTCATTGCATGCAAAACCAAAGCTTTGTTTAACTTTACATCATAATCATTTGGCTTAACTGCAAGCACTTGATTATAAAATTTTAAAGCATTTGGAAAATCTTTTTGTAAATGGTAACACTCTGCCATATCAAGTATTAAATCAACATCTTTTGATGATTCAGTATTTAAAGCAAGTGTTTTTTCAAAATTTGTAATAGCGTTTGGAATATCATTTTTTCTTTTATAGACAATACCCAGATTTCTATATGCTCTATAATCTTTTGGATAATGTTCGATATACATCTTATAACTAGCAAGGGCATCGTCATTTCGGCCAATATCTGCCAGCAAATTTGCATAGTCAAGTCTGATTGAATATAAATTTGGAGCTTGTTTAAATACGATATCATATTGTGCAAGTGCTAAATCATTTTTTTCTAACTCTTGATAAGAAAGTGCTAAAGATACATGTGCAGAAGTATTGTCAGGATTATCTAACACTGCTCTTTCAAGAATTTCTGCAGCTTTTTCATATTTTTTTGTTTCAAAAAGTGCAAGACCATAATTAGCAAAATCTTTAAAACTTCCAGGATTTTTTGCATATAAAGTATCATACTCTCCAACAGCTTTATCAAAATCATTACTGGAAAGATATGCATTAGCCAAATTTTCTCTTGCTTCCCAATGCTGAGTATAAGTTGATAAAAACTGGTTATAACTATCTATTGCTGATTTATAATCTCGTAATTGATATTGAGCATTAGCAATATTCAAATAATTATATTTATAATTAGGAAATATACTCATTGCCTTGTTATATGCTTGCAATGCCTCTTGATATTTCCCTTGATTTTCATAAATACTACCTATACTTATATAGACAAAAGCATCATCAGGACGAAGTTCTAAAACTTGATTATAAATCTCTAAAGCTTTGTCATACTGGTCCATTTCACTATATATACCAGCCAATTTTGTCATTAACATGGGATCATTTTGAGCAATAGTTAAAGCTTGAATTAGTTTGCTCACAGCTGTATTATAATCTTGTTGATACTCCGCAGAACAAGCTTGTTGATACAAAGAATTTGCCTCAGGCGTCATCGCACAATTCGCCGGTAACGCTGCAAATACTAGTGATAAAACCGTTGATAATATTATATGCTTTTTAATTTTTGTAATCCCCATATTATAGACCCTTTTCACAACATTTTAACAAAAAACTAGACTTGTGTAAAGCTATGAGAGTATATTTTTTTATTCAACAAAACTTGTGCACATTTAATAATTTTTTGTTCTTCATCTGAATCTGAATTAAATTCTACATCTTCAACATCAGAAAAATCTCTTACCGCATCAGATATTCTTAAGTATAATTTATCCGCAGGCGATTGTGCATTACCGACTTCAAGCATTTTTAGTACTCTGACTAATTCACTATCACAAGCATCCAAAATTAAAGCGTCAACTCCTGCACCATATGCCATAACTGCATATACTCTATTAATCAAAGGTCTTAATTCTTTTGGAGAACCATTAGAAATATTTGATAAGCCAATTATTGTCTTAACCGGCGGATCAAAACTTTCTTTCAACATTTTTATAGTATTTAAAGCTTCCAAAGCTTGTCCCTGTTCGACTCCAATAGGCAAAATTAAGGGATCAAAATATAATTTCCCGCTATCTAAACCAAGTTCTATACATTTTTCATATATCTCAAATGCTATTTCTAAACGCCCATCAGAAGTTTTAGGAATTCCAAGCTCTTTACTTAAAGTAAGACATATTAAATTACAATTATTATCCAAAGCTATATCTACCATCTTTGAAAAACGTTCTTCATCTAAAGATATACTGTTTAAAAAAGCATTTTCTCTGTTTTTACAAACTATAAAACCCTTTTCCATTTCTTGAAAATTAGTAGTATCAAAACTTATTCCAAGATTTGAATTGTTCTGAACAATTTCTACTAACCAAGAAAGTGCTCCTGCCATATCCCCCTTAGCTGGGCCTACATTCAAATCAGCATAATTTAAGTTTTTTTGAATGTTAATTAAATCCTTAAAAAAAGACTCATCCCTTCTCAAAAAAGCCTCTCTTACCTTTTTTGATAAAATATGAATATTTTCACCAATTAAAATCATAAAAAAATTTTATCATGAATATTTCAATTTAATATAAAACATGATATTATAACTATAATGATTAAAGTTTTCGCATACAATAATAATATTTGTTACCAAGGTCAAAAATTGAAAAACAATTCTGACACAATTAATCTCGCTCTTGAAGAGATAAAAAAGGTTCAATTTGCACAAAATGACATCAATTATGTATATAAAATCGGTGCAAAACCTCCTTTTAAAAATGGACAAGAAGTATACGATTTTATTAAAAATTCTAAAATAAAAATTAAATTTGCACCTATGCCATCTCATGATACCCATGCTCAATGGGACATTGATGAAAATACCATTAAAATTAATGAAATTTATAAAAATAATAAAAATAAAGCTGTTGTACTTGCAATATCTGAAGCTATAATCCATGAAGCAGGACACGCAAAAGATAATGATGGAGAAAGTTCCATACAAGAAGAATTGAATTGTCTGTCTCTCAATGCTATGGCTCACAGAGATTACGACAGAAAATATCCAAACATATATGATTCAGGACAAGAAAATATTGTAAAAAACGGAGTTACACTATACTCTGAAATTTATTTTGAACAAAATCCATACAGATTGATAAAAAAAATTCAAAAATCATATTCTCATTTACCTCCTGGTGATGTCATACATCCTGCTTGTAATCTGGCTTATGCAATTAAATATAACCATTTTTAATTAAACAAACATTCTTCATAAAACTTTACTAGCTTTTAATCAACAATAGCTTAATTTTTTTGAGTACTAATTCTCAAGAATAATGAAAAAAGTAACTCAAAGAGTTATAATTTATACAAGGATTATATATGGGTCGATAATGCAACTATGGGAAACGGAATCAAAAGGAGAAGGTCTATGACAGTATTAGCATCTAAAGCAGAAAAATCAAAAAGAATGAAATCTAAATTCAATGATGAATTTGAAAATTATTTAAAAAATCAATGCCTTAAAACAACTTTTAACGGATTAGAAGTAGAAACTTTTTCTTGGTATAAAAAGGTTCTAGGACTTATTTAGGAGAGACTAAAACAATTTTTTACACAAACCGACCATTTAGGCCGGTTGTTGTGTTGTTTTTATGACAACCTTCTAATCATTTCCTGAGCTTCTTCACATTCTGGAAAAGCATCGGTAATTTTGTCACAAAGTTCAAGAGCTTTGTCATTGTTACCCAGTTTTTCATAGCATTTTGCACTACTCAACAACAAATTAACATTCAAAGGATTATCTTTCAACATACTTTCAAATATATTATTTGCTTGAGAATAATCACCCAGCTCAAAATAGCATAAACCTAGCAAATTTTCTGCATCATGAGTTTTTTGCCCTTCATATGATTTTATTAAATAGTATTTTGCATCTTCATAGTCTTTTTGTAAGAATTTTATTTTTCCCGCTACATACTTCATAAAACTATTATGAGGTGCTTTTTTAATAGCTGTTTCAATTTGTTCAAAAGCTTTGTCATATTCTTGCAAATGAATTTTATTCAATGCAGAAAATCCAAGAGCATCAACATCTTCAGGCTCTATTTCCAAAGCTTTTTTGTAGAACTTATCTGCTTCTTGAAAATCAGTTGTAGAATGTAAATAATTTGCATATTCAAAGTTTATTGAAAAATCTTCCGGAGCAACAGACAAAGCTTTATCAAATTCATCCTTTGCATAATCAAAAAGACGTTTGCTAAGATAGATAACTCCCAAATCCTTATGAGCAGCTGCAAAATCAGGATTTAGCTCTATAACTTTTTTCAATATTTTTTCAGCTTTATCCATATCGCCGGTTTTTGCACATATATTAGCGAATTCATAATAAGTTTCAAATGAAACCGTTCCACTTAAAATAATTTTTTCATAAATTTCTTTCGCATTAAGCGGCTGATTAATTTTCAAATACAAACTTGCAAGTTTTTTTGCCATCGTAGTTGACTTAGGATTGAGCATAACGAGGTGAGCAAGAATACCTATGGCATAAGTATATTCGCCAATCATTTCATAGCAACAAGCAAGATTATATTGAAAATTAGGCTTTTCAGGATGATGAGATACTAAAAGCTTATAATGACTTATCGCTTTATCAAACTTTTTAGATTTTACTTCCGAAAGTGCAAGTGCAACAATATAGCTGTCTTGAGGTTCAATCGCATACGCTTTTTCAAAGTATTCACAAGCTTCTTCATGCTTATTTTGCAGTTGCAATATAGAAGCGATATTATAATATGTAATTGAATTTTCAGGGTCATACTTACTTGCTTTTAGGAAATTTTCATATGCTTTATCCAAATTTCCGATAGTCACATAAGATGTTCCAAGATTGTTATATAATTGAGAATGTTCAGGATTTAACTCAAGAGCTTTTTCAAGGTAAAAAACACTTTCCTCAAACTTTTTCATAGACATATAAGCTGTTCCGATTATATAATAAAGAGTATAATCACTCTGCTCATAACCAAGAGCTTTTTTAGCAATTTCAACAGCTTTTTCAGGCTCTTTAGTTTTCACATAAACTACTGCTAAGTTCTTATATGCATCAATATAACTTTCTCTAAGTCTTATTACTTCCTGATATGCGGGTATTGCATGTAAAAAATCATCTAAATTATCATAACAACTCGCTAAATAAAACCAACTTGAAGCATCATCTTTGTATTTTACAACAGTTTCAAATATGCTTTTACCTTCCTGAAATTCATTCAAATTAACATGACATAGACCAAGAAGTTTTAAAGCTTCAATATTTTTTTCATCATTTTGAAGAACATTAAGAAGATATTCTTTTGCTTCTGAAAAATTCTTTTCTACAATTAATTCATTAATTTCATCTAAATTCATATTACTCATAGAATCATTATACTCCAAACAAAAAGAAACTTTACAGAAATTCAATAGATGTGTTATAATAAAGTATCTTTATCGCTTTAAATTCATTAAATTTTTGTTCTTGTTTGGTTACAAAATCAGAAAGGACAAATCATGGGAAAATCAAGTTATCCTAGCTATTCGGGTGGTTCTGTATCAATAAACGGACAACAAAAAGCTTCCTCATATAAAAAAGGTAATACTGTATATACAAATTACAATATGTCTGATGCTGAAAGGCAAGTATTTGATTATGCTCAAAACTCTCTTGCAAGTTCTCTTCCGGAAGTAAATGTCTTTGATGCTCAGACAAAACAAAACATAAATGACCAAATTAAAGCATATACCCAAAACGGAATGAATATTATTAATGATACATACAAACCATTAATTAAAGACCTTCAAAATGATATTGCAAAACGATTTGGAAATTTTGATAATTCATCATTTATGGAAGATCTAAATTCTTTGGAAAGCAAGCGTTCAGATGCAATAAGTGCTTTAGCAAATGATGTTACAGCTCAAAGGGACACTCTTGTCAGTAATGAACTGACTCAAAGATATAATTATCTAAATTTACTCAGTGGCTTACAAAATAATATATACTCTAATGCTTTAAATTACATTGGAGCTGCAGCATCAAACAGTAGTGCAGGGAACAGTTATAATGCACAAGCTTATGCTGCTAATAAAAGTGCAAGTAACTCATTAGGCAATTACGCTAACCTTGCTTCATCAGCACTTGCAATGATGGGACCTTATGGAATGGCAGCTGCAGCAGCTATTCAAGCAGGGAAACAATACTTATAACTGTAAAAATATTGGTAAACGGGTTTGTCATAAAAACCCGTTTATTTTTTTGATGTATAATAATCGTATGAATATAATACAAGAATTCGATACAATCGCAGCAATAGCAACACCAATAGGTACAGGCGGAGTAGGTGTTATAAGAATTTCCGGAGATAAAAGTTTTGAAATTTTGGATAAAATATATTCAAAACACAATCTCAAAGCAGGTATGATTTCTCACGGTTGGATTATGGATGGAGAAAAAGAAATTGATGAAGTCATCATTCTTCCATTTAAAAAACCAAACAGCTACACAGGCGAAGATGTAATCGAAGTCCACTGCCATGGCGGTATTAATGTTGTACGAAATATTCTTGAATTAATTATAAAAAATGGTGCTAGAACTGCTGAAAGAGGAGAATTTACAAAACGAGCATTCTTAAACAAAAAAATGGACTTATCTCAAGCAGAAGCTGTTGCAGATTTGATTCACGCAAAAACTCAGAATTTTGCAAAAAAATCTGCCAAAAATTTATCAGGAGTTCTCGGTAAAAAAATTAAAGAAATTCGTAATGATATATTTAATGTTTTGTCAAAAATAATTGCAGGAATAGATTTTCCCGAAGACGTGGCGGAACCTGAATATGACTATCTTATCCAAGAATTTGAAAAAGCTATTGATAAAATTGATAGAATACTTGCTTCTGCAAAAGCTTCTAATATCCAAAGACAGGGAATAAAAATTGCAATTGTCGGTAAACCTAATGCAGGCAAATCATCATTATTCAATACACTTTTAAACGTCGAAAGAGCAATTGTCACAGATATTGCAGGTACTACTCGTGATGTAATAAAAGAAACTCTTGATTGGGATGTTGCAATTACCCTGATTGACACTGCAGGTATAAGAAATAATGAAGAAGTAGGCAAAGTAGAAGAAATAGGGATAGAATATTCAAAACAGTCAGCTGATGAAGCTGATTTGGTACTATTTCTTTATGACGCAGAAAAAGGTATTGATGAACAGGATAAAGAAATTCTTGACCTAATCAAAGACAAAAATCATATAATTATCGCAAATAAATGTGACTTAATCAAAGATAGAGATCCTAATACTTTCTACTTGTCAACAACAACAAAAGAAGGATTAGATGATTTAAAAGAAAAAATTAAACAAGCTGCGTACAATTTTTCAGTTGAAGATACAGAATTTATCACTAATAATCGGCAGCAAGATTGCTTGGTAAAATGTAGAGAAAGTTTATACCAAGCTCTTGAAGCGGCAAAAATTAACCAACTCCAAGATTTGATTTCGATTGACCTAAAATCAGCTCTGCTATTTTTGGACGAAATCACAGGAGAGGTAATTACTGATGAAATACTAAACAATATTTTTGACCATTTCTGTATCGGAAAATAAAATTTCCTAATATTGGAAAAACCTGTCAAAATCTACATCATCAAAGTTACACAAAAGCCTATATACATCATCGTCTTCATCCATTCTTTGAAAATTGTATTCATCAAACTTCCAATATTTCGGATTGATGCCTTTTACTCTAACTATCTCAGCATCTTTTAGAATTTGTAGCTTTTTTTTGACAATCTCAATAGGTAATTCAACTCGTTTTGCAAGCTCAACAGCAGTAATACCGTCAGCACTTGAACATTTTTCAGGAGTCATAAACATCAGCTCAAGCCCGACCTTTTTTAAATCTGTATCTTCTATTTCTGTTTCGTAAGCGTACATAACTTCATTTTACCTTAAACATTCTACACTTTTTATCATATTTATGTACTAGGTTACGGCATAAAAATAGAAAACTTTAAATATTTTTGAAAATTTTTACAGCTCTCGGCAAAATTCCTAAACAATAAGATATTGTCACTCCATAATTTGTAATAGGAATATTCTTATTATTTGCTATTAGAATTCGTGATAAAACCTCTCTCCTGTTAGTCATACAAGCTCCACAATGGATAATCAGCTTATAATCATCAATCACAGGGAAATCATGACCTGCATAATTTTCAATTACCAAATCCTTGCCGGTCTTTTTTCTCAGCCAATTTGGGATTTTTACCCTACCAATATCATCTTCTATTGCATGGTGAGTACAGCTTTCGAGAATTAAGACCTTATCCCCGTCTTTCAAACTTTCTATGGCTTTTGCACCTTTTACAAATTCATCCAAATCGCCTTTTAATCTCGCAAACAAAATTGAAAAAGACGTCAAAGGAATATCTTCAGGCACAATTTCATCCACCTGTTTAAAAGCCTGACTATCAGTAACAACCAATGCAGGAGAAATTTTCAAGCTATCAATTGCAGCCTTCAACTCAGTTTCCTTTACCACATAGCATAGACAATCACTGTCCAACAAATCCCTTATTGTCTGAACTTGAGGAAGAATTATTCTACCTTTTGGAGCTTCTTTATCAATCGGTACAACAAGTATCACCGTACTGCCTTTTTCAACCAAATCACCAACTATCTTTGGAGAATTTACAAAATCATCAGGCAACATCTTCACAAGTTGATCCTTAAAGTGATAGATAAAATTGTCATCGTTCACTACAGAAGTCAAAATTATTCTTGAAGTAAAAGATTTTATCTTAGTCAAAGCTTCTTCACTGATATTCTTAACATCACCTTTGTTTACAATAACCATATACGGAATTTTCAATTCCTCAAACTGCTTTATCAAATTAATTTCATATTCATTAAAACCATTAAAATCGACAACTACAAGAGCAACATCTATCCTGTTTAAAACTTTCATAGTCTTTTCAAGTCTTTTTTCACCTAATTCGGTACTATCATCAATACCTGCCGTATCCAAAAAAGTTACAGGTCCTACAGGCAACAATTCCATAGACTTTTCAACTACATCTGTAGTTGTGCCTGCAATATCAGATACAATAGAAATTTCTTGATTGGTAATTTTGTTCAGTAACGAAGACTTCCCAACGTTAGTTTTACCAAAAACTCCAATATGTAATCTCATTGATTTTAATGCTTTCATCTATAACCCTCTCTATACCAAAAAAGGCCGTCAGAAAAGACAGCCTTTTTGAAAATTGAATTAATTTTGATTAACCTCTGATACCTAGTTTTTTGATTAATTCTCTGTATTCTTCTAGGTTTTGAGATTTCAAATAAGCAAGTAATCTTTTTCTTTTACCTACCATCATCAAAAGACCTCTTTTTGTAGCGAAATCTTTTTTATTTGATTTTAAGTGTTCA
>CASECH010000206.1 GCA_949286405.1 uncultured bacterium | reverse complement strand
CCTATTGGATTTACATTTCCCCAATAATCTTCCCTTTGAGGATGGACTGTAGGGTCTCCATATACCTCACTTGTGGATGCTTGCAATATTCTTGCTTTAGTCTCATCAGCCAAGTCGAGCATATTGGTAACTCCCAATACATTCGTTTTTATAGTTTTGATTGCATTATATTGATAATGAATAGGACTTGCCGGACAAGCCAAATTATATATCTGATCAACTTCCAAAATAATAGGTTCAATAATATCATGTCTTATTAATTCAAATTCTTTATTATCCATTAGATGTTCAACATTTTTTCTTGAACCTGTAAAAAAGTTATCAAGACAAAGTACGTGATTTCCTTGTTCTAGTAACTTTTCTGACAAATGTGAACCTATAAATCCAGCACCGCCTGTAATTAAAATATTTTTCATAAATCTTTAATATCCCTATAATTTATCTCTCTCTTGAGAATATACTAACACAAAAAAGCCCGTTTTGAATAAAACGAGCTTTTTTAGCTATTAAAATATATCTTGAATTAAGCTTCATCAAGAGCGTCAACACCAGGAAGAACTTTTCCTTCGATAAATTCAAGAGAAGCACCGCCACCTGTTGATACGTGTGTAAAGTCTGCTGCATCACAGAATTTCTTAGCTGCAGAAACTGAATCACCACCACCGATAACTGATACAGCACCGTTTTTAGTAGCTTCAACAATTGCTTTCAATACAGCTTTTGTACCTTCTGCGAATTTAGGATTTTCGAAAGCACCTACAGGACCGTTCATCAAAATAGTTTTTGAATTTTTAATTACTTCAGCAAAAGCTTTTTGAGTTTCAGGGCCAGCATCTACACCTTCAAATCCATCAGGGATAGCATCTACAGGTGTAATTTTGTTTGTTCCGTTTCCTGAAAAATCATCAGCAGCAAGAACATCTGTTGCCATAATGATTTTTACTCCTTTATCAGCAGCTTTCTTTTCGATAGCTTTTGCAACTTCCATTTGGTCATCTTCACAAATTGAGTTACCAATTTTACCACCGTTAGCTTTTACGAATGTATAAGCCATACCACCACCGATAATTAGGTTGTCTACTTTGTCAATTAAGTTTTCTAATACACCGATTTTTGAAGAAACTTTAGCACCACCAACAACTGCTGTGAATGGTCTTGTTGGGTTATCTAATGCTTGAGATAGACATCTCAATTCTTTTTCCATTAACAGACCTGATACTGCAGGTTTTAGGATATGAGCTACTTTTGCTGTTGAAGTATGTTTTCTGTGAGCTGCTCCGAATGCATCGTTTACATAGAAATCACCTAATTTTGCTAATTCTTCAGCAAATGTCATATCATCATCTTTTGCTTCTTCTGCTTTGTAGTAACGAATGTTTTCCAATAAAGCTACTTGACCGTCTTTTAAGTCAGCCAATTCTTTATCTGCACCTTCACCAACAGGAGATTTTACAAATAATACATCTTCACCTAAAACTTTTGACATATGTTTTGCAACAGGTTCCAATGTAAATTCAGGATTCCATTCTCCTTTTGGTCTGCCTAAGTGAGCCATTAAAATAATTTTAGCTCCTTTTTCTTGCAAAGCTCTGATTGTTGGAACTATTGCTTGAATTCTTGTGTCATCAGTAACATTTTTGTCTGCATCAAGTGGAACGTTTACATCTACTCTTACTAGAGCTCTTTTTCCTTTGATGTCACCTAAATCTTTGATTGATTTTTTCATGTGTATATCTCCTTTTTTAAAGTAAAAATCTCTCTCACATGAAATATTACAAAAAACATGATTTTAAAGCAAAATATTTTTTATAAATTCCCACCAAGAGCTTTATACAAACTTATATAATCTATCAATTTTTCAGCTTTTTTGTCAAAAACTTCCTGTCTTACTTTGTAAAAATCATTCTCTTTTGAGAGAAAATCCATCTGTGAAGCAGTACCATGCCTGTAATTCAGGTTAGTTAATTGAAGATTATCATATTCTTTTGAACTTTTTCTGCAAAAAATATTCAAAATTTTCTCATCATCTTTCAATTTCAGTAGAGTTGAACTAACCTCTTTTAGTGCGGTCAAATTTGTTTGTTCATAT
>CASECH010000205.1 GCA_949286405.1 uncultured bacterium | reverse complement strand
TACTGCTCCTGCTGTATGAGAGCTTGACGGACCTACCATTATTGGTGAAATTATATCAAGTAAAGAAGATTGTCTCATTTTTTATAACCCCTGTGCATATTTCCGAGATTTATTATATCATTAAAAGTTAATTTTCTTATTAAAGAATGTAAAATATTTATAAAGAAATGGCAATATTTTAATTTTTTATGTTTTTATATATATACTGATAGTGTAGGGAAATTTTTTAGTGTAGAAAAGGTGTTAAATGTTTAGTCCAGAATTTATGAAGTTTTTAATTAATTATCAAAAGTCAGAGTTTACTCCAGAAAATACAAAAAAAGAAATTAAATTTAAAAAGAGTCGTGGAAAACTCGCTGAAGTTTTTGTTTTAAACAAATAATAAAAAAAACGCTACCCTTTTGAGATAGCGTTGGAATTCTTTTTAGTAATTCCTCGTAATAGTGTGAAGTGTAGTGTGTGTGCTTAAAAACGTTTTCCTTGATTCCTCGTTTTAAGCTTTCCTCGTGTCCAATTATATAAACAATTTTTCATATATATAATTGCTATATTTTTGTTATACTTTTTACTTTTTGTTACAAAAGTTAATAATATATTTCTGTTAATTTTTATTGGTTGCTATTATAATTATATTAGGCGTTTATAGATATTTAAAAAAAGGAGAGATATGAAGATATTAGTATCAAATGATGATGGTATTGCGGCTAATGGGATTAGATGTCTTACAGAAACTTTGGCTAAGGAGCATGATGTATACGTAATAGCTCCGGATAGAGAAAGAAGTGCAGCAGGACATTCTTTGACTTTGCATACTCCATTGAGAGTTGAAGAAGTAGAGGCCTACCATGGAGTAAAAAGAGCTTGGGTGACAACTGGTACTCCAGGTGATTGTGTAAAAATTGGTATAAATGCAATTTTAAGCAAAGATGAACAGCCTGATATTGTTATTTCAGGGATAAATCATGGGCCTAATTTGGGGGCAGATATACTTTATTCAGGTACAGTAAGTTGTGCTATGGAGGGTGCAATGCTTGGAGTACCTAGTATTGCGATGTCTTTAGCAAGTATGAATTATGAATATGAACATTTTAAGGTTGCTGCTAATTTTGTAAATTTATTGTTGCCAAAATTAAAACAATTTACTTTCCCTAAAAAGAGCATTTTAAATATCAATGTGCCTGCTTTGGATGAAGATGATATCGCAGGGATTGCTATTACTGAACTTGGTCGAAAAATGTTTACTGATAACTATGAAAAAAGAGTAGACCCAAGAGGTAAGGTGTATTATTGGATGGCAGGAGAATTAATTACTGAAGCAGAGGATTCTAATACAGATATTGCTGCAGTAAAAAATAATAAGATTTCAATTACACCTGTGACCTATGAAATGACAAAAGAAGATGTAATGGCAAATTTGGAAAATGTTTTATGTAAAGAAGATTTTTGTTCTTGGTTTTAATAAATAAAAAAAAAGGCTTTTTAAAAGCCTTTTTTTATTTATTTTACTTATTTACTCAACAATTATCCTTGCCGGAAAATTGTTTCTTAGAAGGTCATTCACCATGCTTTGTGCTTTTTCTCTTGATGAATATGAACCAACTTGGATAGTATATGCTCCGCCAATATTCCTTACAAATGGACTTATATTGAGCCCCGATTCCAATATAATTCCTTTTGCAACTTCTGCTTGATCTTTTGATGCGTAGTATCCGACTACAACTTTGGTAGTAGTTGTTGGCTGTGCTACTGCTTTTGGTTCAACTTTTGGTGCTTGACTGGCTGTTTCTGCGGGTTTTGGAGTTGCTTCTTTTTCTGGGAGAACTACTGCTTCTGTTTCTTCTTGTATTTTTGATTGTTTATCCGGAAGTTTAACTTTTTCATCTAATTCTGGTTCAAAAGAGTCTTCTTGTTTTGTTTTCCCGGCATCTTCTTCTTGCAGTAGTTTTAATCTGTCATCTATTGAAGATTTTGCAATTTCTTCTTCTGTTGAAACAGTCTCTTCTTCTCCTATTTGTACGTCTACTTCAGGTGATATTTGTTTAGCTATACCCAAGAATAACAGCAGCAGAATAAAAAAAGTTGATACAAAAATCATTGCACCTTCATTTGGATTTTTAGTTACTTTTTTTTTGTATTCTTTATAACTTATATGAGAATGCTGCTTAGGTTCTTCATTATAATCTTGCGGTTCTCTCATAAAACTAGACTCCTCTTACTTTTGTACCTGCTAGAATAATATCTTCTGTTTCTTTGGAATATCTGTTCATTATTTCTTCTGCAAAGCTATCAATGTCAGTGATTCCAAGATCATTTGTTAAACCTGATGCTTTTACCGGAGCACCTTCGGAATTAATATTTATTCCTGTATGTATTAGTATTGAAGTTAGGGATTTTGTGGCGATAGATACTGTTAGTTTTTTATTATCGACAAACAAATCATCTCCGTTTCGTATTACCTTAATTCCTCTATCTTCAAGGACTTCTTTTATTGTACAAATTAGCAGTCTTTGTCTGTATACACCTTCTGTTAATCCT
>CASECH010000204.1 GCA_949286405.1 uncultured bacterium | reverse complement strand
TTATTATCACGTTTTTAAGCATTTATGTCAAGCGAAATAATAAAATTAGCCCTGTTTAAATGTTACACCTTTCGTTCCTTTTGGATACACCCAACCCAAAGACTTATCTTCACAAGCGATTCTACAAGCTCCACACTCAAGACAATCTTCATAATTTACAATCAGCCTGTTATTTTCTTCATCCCACTCATAAACCCCTGCAGGGCATACAAATGTACAAGCTTTGCTACGACAGTTAGCACAAGATTCCGCCACAGGAGTAAGATGAGACTCACTATCAGGATTATATTTTACTGTATACAATTTATTTTCTAAATCTTTTTTACTATCACTCATCGTAGAATACTCCATAACAATTTTATAATACTTGTAAAATCACTAAACAAAGCTGATAGGCCTCTATCTTTGAATATACTCTTTATAAATTTCCAATACAAATCTTTTTTAGGGATACCATTGACTGAAGTAAACATTTCAAAGAACGAATTTATTTTTTTAGGATAATAACCTAAAAAATCTTCACTTTTATCATGCATAACATCCATCAAATCTCTATAAGTTCTAAGATCTTTCATAATAAAAGATTCTTCAAGTTTTTCTTGATACTTTGCAAGAGTATTTTCGGAATAATCCTCGCGTCCTAATGCAATAATCGCGGTCTCACCTGCCAATTTCCCGGAAATCATAGCAAGATTAGTTCCTTCCCAATGCAGATTATTAACAAACATCGCAGCATCACCACATACCATAACTCCTGCACCATACAAAATCGGAACTTTTTTAAAACCTCCCTCAGGTATTAAGTGAGCAGAATATTCAATAACCTCTCCATCTTTAATTAAAGGAGCAATTGTAGGGTGAGATTTAATCTTATCTAAAATTTCATATGGTTTTATTTTACGTTCAACAAGTTCATTCAAAGTAATACCAAGCCCGATACTTATTGAATTTTCGTTCGTATAAATAAATCCAAGCCCTAACATCCCAAGCATAGGGCCACCAAATAATTCATAAATACACCCTTCATCATCGTTAATAAGGAATCTGTCATTAATTTTTTCCTTATCAAGCTTTATGACCTCTTTAACGCTTATCGCAACATCTTCAGGTTCGATGTCTCCACGTAGTCCGATTTGTTTTGCCAATAAGGAATTTACACCGTCAGCCAAGACGACTATATTACAATAATAATCCTCTAGTTCAGTTCTTACACCTATTACGCACTCATTTTCTACGATTAACTCTCTCACGACAGTTTCTTCGACAATAACAACCCCTTCTTTTTTAGCTTCTTGAGCCATCCAACGATCAAACTTCGCCCGAATCACCGTATAACTTACAGGGTCTTCATGTTTCTTTTTGTAAGAAATAACGGTTGAATCATCTTCTCCAAGCAATGCATACTTATGTTCAATATTTTTTCTTTCAATAGGAGCTTCTTTTTCAAAATTCGGAAAAATTTCCCTGGTTGGTTGTGCATAAATAGCACCCCCAAATACATTCTTACTGCCTGAAAATTTTCCACGTTCAATCAATACAACATCTTTACCGGCTCTTGCAAGAGTAATCGCACAAGAAATACCTGCAGGACCACCTCCTACAACTATTACATCAACATGGTTTTGATCTGTTTTTTCAATATTTTCTTCAATCATATACTACCCCTATACACAAAAATTATATAATAAATCATGTTCATTGTAAAATAGTAAATATGATTATCACAGCAGGTATATTCAAAGGTCAAAAAATAACTTCTCCAGATGAAAATATTACTCGTCCAACACTTTCAAAAGTCAGAATGAGCGTATTTAACACATTGCAATCTTTGATTGATTTTGAAAATAAAAGTTTTCTTGACATGTATGCAGGTTCAGGTGTAATGGGGCTTGAAGCTCTTTCCAGAGGGTTTAAAGCTGCAACCGCTATTGAAAAACATCCTAAAGTAGCTGCCATAATAAAAAATAATTATAAGAAATTTTCGCCACAACCAAAACTTCTAATCGGAGATAGTACAAAAGTAGTCCAAAAACTAGAAACGAAGTTTGATGTTATATACATAGATCCACCATACTACTCAGGGATATACGAAAAAAGTCTTAATGCAATAAAACAAATAGCATCAGACATTGTAATTTTAGAACACGTAAATAATGTTGACTATTCTAAGTATGAGCTTATTAAACAAAAAAAATACGGAGATAAATATATTACATTTTTAAGACTTGAAAAATAAAAAAGAGTGAAGCTATTTCTAACTTCACTCTTTTTAAACTTTTCTAATCAAAAAACTATTTTACAAGTTCTTTGAATTTTTTACCAGCTGAGAATGCAGGAACTGTTTTTGCAGCGATTTTTAGTTCTGCACCAGTTTGTGGGTTACGACCAGTTCTAGCAGCTCTTTTACGTGGTTCAAATGTACCGAAACCAACTAGAGTAACTTTTTTACCTTTAGCTACAGTTTTTTCAATAGTTTCTAAAGTTGCTGCAATGATATCAGCAGTTGCTTTTTGAGATACTTTAGCTTTTTTTGATACTTCTTTTACCAATTCTTCTTTGTTCATTATGAACCTCCTTCTACCTTATGCATACAATGAGCAGAAACCATTCTCCATGCATGCTCTTTCTTCTTCGACAAAAATTATTATAGCATTTTATTCAAATTTGACAAGGGGTTTGTAAAAAAAAATTATTGATTATTAGAATATACTTTAATTTTGAGGATATAAGAGGTATAAAATATCCTATTTGCAATATTTCTCAATATTTTAATTATTTGTACACATCAGGATTTACACGTGCAAATTTCACATCATTATAAAAATATTGTAAAATTTGATATGCGTTGTATCCTTGTTTTGCTAAATTATTTGCTCCGTGCTGTGACATACCGATACCATGCCCGTTCTTTTTGACATTGTCATCAAAAGAAGGTACAGACCTCAAATATGGTAAATCAGCACCCCAAGCCGCAGCAGATGTCTGTCCTCCGGCAGATGCAGAATAATAAGCAGTAATAACTTGCATATTATACGTCAAAACAATCCCTTTTGTATCATCAACCGCAGAATTTGTTTTTGTCGTCTCAGCAGATGCACCACCATATGCTTGATCTTCAGGCGTATCTTTTAAATCATATCCGAATTTTGCTCTTTTGCCCAGATTTGCAAGAGCATAACTTCTTGCAGCAATTGCTTGAGCTTTATGTGCTTCAGATTCCCAAGAAGATGGCATCTCTGAAGGCACAACACCTTTTATATAATCTTCTAAAGGTACATTATTTATAACAGTAAGCTGACCATTTTTATTTTGAATCATAATAAGTCCTCTATACCATTTACCTTTAGCACTTATAAAACCGTTTGCATTATCCTTTGTTCTGATAACAATATTATCAGAATTAATCTTATAATACTTTCCATCAATCCTTATTGCCATCAAATTACGATAAGGTCTGATATGATAACCTTTCATAGCATCCAAATCACACACCGTATGATTAGTATTAGCATCAATTATAGTACCCTTCACAGAAGTCCCGACAGAAGCATAATCAACCTGAGTCTGAAGACCAATTTTTATTGCATAACAAGGGTTAGATGCTAATAAAAATATAAATCCAAATAAAAATAGTATCTTTTTCATTATAAACTTATTATAACATACCACTCAATAAAAGTGCCTAAACCTTTTGATTGATTTTAAGCATTCAAAACCAAATTAGACTTTACTCTTTTAGAAATATCTTTACCTATGTATTCTCCTAAATTATAAGAAGCAATAGAACCACCCACCAAAGCAAGCCCTTTAGTAACCATTCCGATTTTTCCGTTCAATTTATGTTCTGTTACATACATTAACACAGGTTTTAAAACTTTTATATCTTTTATAGCTTCAGCAGCCTCTTTAGCATATTTTGAGTTAACTAAAGCATCATAATTACCTTTTACAATATTTTCACCCGCAAACATTGTAGATAATGCTACCGTTTCTTTAACACCAGAGTCAATTTTATCATCAGACTTTAAAACTTTTATCGCACCAGATGCACATATCAACGGATTTACATTATCACAACCCCATTTAACAGCTTTACCGGCATATTCAAAAGCTTTACTTTCTTTAGCTAAATCAGAAAAAACACTAGCTGCACTCCTTGCTGTCTTTGCCACACTAGAATCGTACTTAAAGACAGAAGAAATAACATCTTTACCAAAATTTATCCCCTGACAACTAGCAATGACCGCTCTGCTATCATCACCATGGCTTGCCTTATCCGCACTTCTAAATGCAAATATTCCTGTTGAAATAGGGCTAAATGACATAAATACACCTTTTAAACTACACTACTATACTTATATAAAGTATTTAGCAAACTAAAAATTGCACACCTTAGAGATCTTTGTTAACTATCTTAACATTGAGATTTAAATGCGAATATTGAAAAAACAATAAAAACTGTTATAATAACAGATATGAAAACTTTAAAAGGACTTTTGTTACTATTTGGAATAATCCTATTCCAAAATATGAGTTGTTATTCACTCGATCTACCGAGCATAGAGCTTCCTATGCGTGATTATGCTGAAATAGAAATTCCAGCAGGCACATTTATTCCAGTAATGAATACACAAGAAATTTCAACAGAACACTGTCAAGAAGGCTATAAAGTAAAGTTTATTTGCACAAATGACTTGTTTCTATACGATGTAAAAATTATTCCTGAAGAAACTATCTTTTACGGCTATATAGAACAAATCCATGAACCTGTTATTGGCACAAATGCTTCAATGAAAATAAGAATAAATAAACTTGTACTTCAAGACGGCTATGAACTACCAATAAAAGGTTATATATACACAACCAATAACAACATTATAGGTGGAGGGATTTCTGAGCCGCTAAAATATAGAAAAATGCCACAATATAGCCAAAGAGCAAAAGGAAAAGCTACAATACAAATTCGTCCATCTATGGAAAGAAAGATGGGAACTCACACAACAGTTGCCTCAGGGGCTAATCTAATTATTATTCTTACATCTCCAGCATACATTACCCACACGTTAACAAATTGACAAATCCACAATATAAAATACAATGTTATAAGAAAAAAGAAGAGGAACTATTTATGAAAAAACAAATAAGTTTTACATTAACTTTATTAATGCTTTCATGCACTATTGCAACAGCTGCTCCAAATTATTCATATTCACAAAATCAGCAAGCACCGCTTTACCAGCAAAATTACTATAATATGCCTTCAGTTGCGGGTAATAAAACCCTAAAAGGGAGTGTAGTTACGGTACCTGCAGGTCAAAGCTTTAATGCAGTAGTAACAACCCCACTGAGTTCAGCAAATTTAACTCTTGGACAGACAGTTAACATAGCTTTAGGTTCTGATTTTTATTATAATAATAACCTCATAGCACCTGCAGGAAGCTCAGTTGTAGGACAAGTTTTAGAAGTATCAAAAGCTAAACGAGGTAGCATGAATGGGAAACTAATGCTAAGATTTACCCAAATTGTTACTCCATATGGGCTTCAAGTTCCAATATCTGCTGTAATAAAAACTAACGACAATACAGGCAGATTAGTTGGCGGCACAAAAATGGACGTAGCAAAAGATTATGGAAAAGACCTTGCAATAGGTGCAGGAGCTGGTGCATTAGCAGGTGTAATTATATCACCGCTGGCAGGAGGCGATATAGGTAAGGGTACAGCTCTTGCAACTGCAGTAGGTGCAGGTGGCGGATTGGCAAAATCTTTATGGGATAAAGGTGAAGATGTCGAAATTCCAGTCAACGCACAAATTCAATTAATGCTAACCCAACCGATTACAGTGAATCCTGCAATATATAATCAACAATAATTAATCAATCAGGTAATAATTTTATTTTTGTTTTAAAATAAAATTATTACCGATATAATTTAAAAGAAGATAGGGGAGAATTACAGTAAATATACTGTATAAAAGAAAAAATGTCATTATTAGGGAAATACACAGAAAACTTCATAGACGAAGAAGAACAATTAACAAATGAAGATTACTCTACACCTGCGGTTTTAAAAAACGATGAAGATTTAAGTTTAAAAAAATCAATACTTATTTCTGCACTACTTCACCCGACAGCCGTAGGAACAGCATGGCTTATTGTATTTATACTTGCTCTTATGGGAATAACATTTTCAATATTTGAAAAACCAAAACCAAAAGTTCAAGATATTGAATTTGTACTTGTAGACAAAGAAGAAACACCAATTAACAAAAATACTCCATATCGAGCAGATATAAATTCACGTGCAGGAGGGCATCATGACCCTACACGAAAAGTATCTATGCCATCACCGGCACCTGGTACTCCAAAACAAACACAGGCAGCAAAGCCAAAATCTACACCAAAACCGGCTCAAGCTGCACAACCTAAAAATCCTTTACAAAAAATGATTCAACAGGTGACACAGCAGCAGCCTACACCAAAAGCTAAACCGGTGCAACAGCCAAGTCAAACACAAGGTCCTAAAAAGGCTGAACAAGCAAGACCACAACCACCAACAGCAAGACCTTCTATAAAACCACCAACCACACCACGACCGGTTGCAAAGCCATCTTCACCTTTTGCAATCCCTGTACCTTCAGGAGGAACAAAAGCAGGAACATACTCAACAGGTCCAATTAGTGGTTCAGGTTCATCAAAAATTGGAGGTGGCTCTGGAGGTAGTTCTTCTGCAGGCAAATATGCACCAACTCCATCACTAGCACCAACAGGCGGTTCAGGTTCGTCATCAGGTTCAAAGCTTGCCAAAGGTGGCGGTGGAGGTACTGGAGGATACGGAAACCCAGGACCTGGAAATCCAAACGGCAGACCAGGTATAGATGCAGTCAGAGAACCTGATTTTGGTCCATATATGCGAGAATTACAAAGACGTATTAAAATGAACTGGGACCCTCCAAAAGGAAATGAAAGCAAAAGAGTAGTTCTGATGTTCAAAATTGCAAAAGACGGTAGATTACTTTCTTGTAGCGTATTCAAATCATCAGGTCTACCAAGTGCAGATAAAGCAGCTATAAATGCTGTACAATCAACAGCTCCATTCAGGCCTTTACCTGCAGACTTTAAAGGTTCAAGTATAGATATTCAATTTACATTTGATTACAACGTATTTGGAGCTTCAGGATATCACTAAAAATAAATTCAGCTCAAGCGCTGAAAACAAAATTAAGACAGAAAAGTAAAATAAAAAAAGAGGATAAAAATTATGGAACTATTATTACACTCAATTCAATTAGACTGGCCGGTATTATTACCAATATTGGTATGTTCTATTTTGGTAGTTGGTGTTGTTATCAACAGATTTTCTTACTACAAGAAAAACAAAAGAGAAGTTGTACAATTCATACCAAGATTACAAAAAGAACTTGCAAAAAACAACCTAGACGGTGCTCAAAACCTAGCGATTCAATGTGGTGGAGTTATTGGAGAAGTAACAGAAGAAGCAGTAAGAATTTTTTCAGAACAGAAAAACGGATTTTCTCGTTCATTTGATATTGCAGCGGCTCTAGCTACAAGAAAATTAGAAAGCCATCTTACTATCTTAGGTACAATTGGTGGTGTTGCTCCATTTTTAGGTTTGTTTGGTACTGTTGTAAGAATTTTGTACACATTCCAAGATTTAGCGACTCAAGGTAACCAATCAGCAGCAGTAGCAATGGGTATCGGTTCAGCACTTATCGCAACTGCATTTGGTCTTGGTGTTGCGATTGTCGCAGTTATTTTCTACAACTCTTTCCAATCAATTGTTAAACGCTATGAAGACGATTTTCAATTAATCAAATTATTATTCTTAAGTTTTGTAGATTCTAACGACGAATCAACAACTCCTTCAAGTGCAAACATCTCACTTTAAAAAAGGAATTAAACAATGGGAATGAAAACTAATAAGGGAAAAGAAGCCCTTTTCACAGAAATAAATATCACACCACTTACGGATATCTTTCTTGTACTATTAATCATAATGATGGTTGTAGCTCCTACATTCCAGTCAACAGACAGCTCAATTACAGTACCTGAGATTAACAGTGGAATCTCAATTGAGCAAAAAAATGCCACAGTTGCAGTAACAAAAGAAGGTAAATTATACCTAAATGGCACACCGACAACTGAAGAAAAATTGGCAGATGAACTTGCTGCTCTGAAACCATCATTAGAAAAACCTGAGCTTGTAGTGAAGGCCGATGAAAGAGTAAAAAGTGCTAAGATAATGGAAATTATGAACGCGGCACAAAGTGCTGAGTACAAAAAGTTAATCGTTGCGGGAGAACCTCTTAGCAAAAAAGAGCAAAAAGAATTAAAAAAGTCTGAATCTCCTGCCACATAATTGATTTTCGACAATCCCGTTGAAAAAAGGAAAAATACAAATGAGTAGAAATCGTGATACATTTAATGAAATTAATATAACACCACTGACAGATATCTTTCTTGTACTGTTAATCATAATGATGGTTATAGCTCCAATGCTAGATCAACAAGGATTAAATCTTACTGTACCTGAAAATGTTGCACAAGAACAACAAAACAAAGAAACAAAAATAATGACTGTTATGGTATCTGCAGATGATAAATTCTATATGGATGGGGAAGAAATTCCTTCTGACAAATTAGAAAATACAATCCAAGCAAACTTAAAAAATTATCCTGACGGATTGTTAATAAAAACAGATGCAGATTCAAGTCATGGTGCAATGGTAAAAGTAATGGATTGTGCAAGGAATTCAGGTGTTACAAGCATTTCAGTTGATGAAGTGTAAAAGTTCCAAAATAAAAAATAAGGTATGACAACATTGCCATACCTTATTTTTTTATCAAAATTTTATTAGTTCAAAAAGGTACATAATATAGTATTTTTTAAGTTTTTGAGTTATAATATGCCCATAGGAATATTTAAGAGAGGGTAGGTAATGAATAAAAATCAATTTACGGGGATGTACATAGTTTTAGCAATTGTCATACTTGTATTCGTATCATCAGTATTTATGTCCGGTCCGGCTACAAGTACATCAGAAATATCATATTCTAACTTTTTACAAAAACTTGAAAATGGAGAATTCAAAAAGATTGAAAAAGCTGATGATTTTCTTATAGCTATACCAAAAGCACAACCAAAAGCTGAAAAAACGAAAGTCACAACAGCTCCAACTCCTGAAAATCCTTTTGGTGTTGTAGAAAAAAAAGCTCCCCAAATTCAATATAAAGTATTAACTCCAAATGATCCTGATTTGATGAAAAAACTTGATGCATCACAAGCAGAAATTACTGTTAAAAAGCCTTCAGAATCATCTCAATTAGTTGGAATACTAGGCTCATTGATGCTTCCTTTACTCTTTATAATATTTCTTGTTGTAATGGCAAAAAGCATACAAGCAGGCGGTTCTCAAGCTATGTCCTTTGGTAAAAGTAAGGCCAAAATGCTTCTTGACAGCAAAGTAAAAACAACATTCAAAGACGTTGCAGGAATTGACGAAGAAAAAAAAGAACTTGAAGAAATTGTTGACTTCCTAAAAAATGGTGATAAATATATTAAACTTGGTGCAAAAATTCCTAAAGGAGTACTTCTAGTGGGTCCTCCAGGAACAGGTAAAACTCTAATGGCAAAGGCAGTCGCAGGAGAAGCAGGTGTACCATTCTTCTCAATCAGCGGTTCAGACTTCGTAGAAATGTTTGTCGGCGTAGGAGCAAGCCGTGTAAGAGACTTATTTGACCAAGCTAAAAAACATCAACCTTGCATTATATTCATAGATGAAATTGATGCTGTAGGAAGACAACGTGGTGCCGGTATGGGTGGAGGGCACGATGAAAGAGAACAAACTCTCAACCAATTGCTTGTTGAAATGGACGGATTCGATGAAAACGTAAATATCATCGTAATAGCAGCAACAAACAGACCTGACATCTTAGATAATGCTCTATTAAGACCGGGAAGATTTGATAGACAAATAGTAATAAACAGACCTGACATTTTAGGTAGAGAACAAATTTTAAAAGTTCATGCAAAAAATAAACCACTTGCAGAAGATGTTGATCTAAAAACCCTTGCAAAACGTACACCAGGTTTTACAGGTGCTGATTTACAAAACTTACTTAATGAAGCAGCTTTATTGGCAGCTCGTTATGACAGAAAAAACATTTCAATGGAAAATCTTGAAGAAGCTATTGATAAAGTAATTGCAGGACCTGAAAAGAAAAGTAGGATAATTACAGATGAAGAAAAAGAAAATACTGCATACCATGAAGTAGGTCATGCACTACTTGCAAAACTTCTAAAAAATACAGATCCGCTTCATAAAGTTTCAATTATACCTCGTGGAATGGCACTAGGGGTTACAATGACTTTACCTGAAAAAGATCATCTTACATACAAAAAATCTCAACTACTTGATAGAATTACAATGACACTCGGTGGTCGTGTAGCAGAGGAAATTGTATATGGACCTGAAAATATCACAACAGGAGCAAGCAATGACCTTGAAAAAGTTACTCAAACAGCTCGTAACATGGTAACAACGTACGGTATGAGCGAAAAAATGGGACATATGCAATACGGCAAAAGTCAGGAACACGTATTTATGGGACGCGATTTTGGACATAGCAATGATTTTTCAGATGAAATCGCAGCAGAAATAGATAAAGAAGTCAAAAAAATTGTCGATGAACGCTATAGTATTGCAAAACAATTATTAACAGAAAACAGAGATATGCTTGAATATATTTCTAAAGCATTACTTGACCAAGAAACTATTGATGAAAAAACATTTGAAGAATTAATGGAAAAAGTAAAAAATGAACGTCAATGCTAAGACTAAATATATTCTTGAGATTCCGATAATGGAAATCGAAAATAAGAAAGAAACTCTTGTAGAATATCAAAATACTAAATGTGATTTTATCGGTCTTAAATTTAGCAAAATAGAAAATATCGAAGAAGCCACAAATACTTTAAAAGGGCTTCTTCCCTTTATTGAAAAACCTTTAATGGTCAGAGGCTGCGGAGATGATTCAATAGACAAAGAACTCCTGCCGGCACTTATTTCTCAACTTCCGTTTCAATGTATTGTCGCTCATGCAAATGAAAATACTTATAAAAATATAGTTCCTGCAATAATTAAAGAGAACCATAAACTTGTAATAAGAACTCCCATTGATATAAACCTTTGCAAGGAAATGAACATTTTAGCTTCTGATATGGGGTTAAATTTAGATAACATCTTAATTGATACTGATATCGGAGGTCTTGGCTACGGACTTGAGTATGGATACAGTATTATAGAAAAAATTAAATTGGAAGGAATAAAAGGAGACAGACATCTAAATCTTCCAATAATATCATTTGTTGCTGAAGAGACTGCAAAAACAAAAGAAGCTAAAAATAAAACCCTTGCACCATTTTTAGAAATAGCTTCTGCCGCAGCTGTAAAAGCTGCAGGTGCAGACTATATTGTTATTAATGATAAAAATATAATAGAAGTAATGGAAAGTTTATAATGACAGAATTATCAGGATTACAAATATTCAAATACCTTCCGGGTGCCAAAAAGGCTGAACACACTAATTGCAAAGAATGTGGATGTCCCACCTGTATGGCATTTGCAATAAAACTCGCTAAACATCAAATCGATATTGAACAATGTAATTACATAACTGATGAGTTGAAAAATATTTTTGCACAATATTCCAAACAACCTCAAAAAACTATTGAAATCAATGGGATTAAAATAGGCGGAGAGAATGTTTTATACAGACACGAAAAAACATTCATTAACAAAACCGCTCTTGCTGTTATTGTTGACTTAAATGATAAAAACTGGAAAGAAAAATTTGAAAAAATAAAAAATTTTGAAATCCATAAAATTAATGAAAACTTAAAAATTGATTTGATCATAACAAAAAACGGAAAACTTGATAATTGTATTCAATATGAAGATTTCAAAAAACTTCCAATCATAGAAATAATCGATGATAATTTTCAATCAACAGCAAATGAATTAATAGAAACCAGAAAAAAAGCAATTCTTGAAAAAAATGAAAACTATTCATCACCAACATGTGTATATTTTAAACACACAGATGATTTATATTCTCTATGTGCAAAGGCTTCATACTATATTTGTAAGTATGCAAATATGCTAATTTTTGAAGACTTTGACGAAAATTTATTCAATGCATTAGTAAATCTTAGACAAAATATTTTTACAGATCCGCAAAAACCACTGCAAGTAGAACCTAAGGTGTATGAATTTAATAACCCTGATGAAAATTCAATAATATTTTTGACAACTAACTTTGCATTGACATTCTTTGCAGTGGCAAATGAACTTGAAAACCTTCCTGTTCCATCATATCTTATTGTAACTCCTGCTGAGGGTATGAGTGTATTAACAGCTTGGTCTGCAGAAAAATTCACTGCCAAAATCGTCGCTAAAACTCTCAAAAATTTTAGACTCGCTGAAAAAGTTAAAACAAGAAAAATTATAATCCCCGGACTTCTGGCTCATATGAAAGATGAACTTGAAGAAGAAATACATAACGAAAACCTTGACTTTGAAATAGTTATAGGCACCATTGATGCTTTCGCAATAGGTGATTTTGTAAAGAATTATGAATTATGATAACAAAAAAAATTTTTACCTGTTTTATGCTAAGTATGATGAAAACAAATAAAATAAATAATACAACATTTGGGAAACTATATACAAATGTTACAAATAAAGAAGTAAAAAAAGCAATTGAACAATCTAAAATTATACAAAAATTTTCTAAAGATTGTGACATACATATCTCTGATTACAAAAAAAGAAATAAAAATACTCTTCAACCTACCCTAGAGTATGGACTAAAATATCGAATCAAAGAAAGCTCTGATAAATTAATATCCAAAAGAGCTAATAAATGTATTCAGTTAATATCAAATTATTGTCTGTCATTAACAGAAATTCCAAATCAAATGAGTGTAACTGAATATAGAAGAAAAACTATTACAAATACACTAATTAATGAAATAGATAATCTAACTATCGAATTCCTAAATAAATTAAGGCCGTCAAACGCTAGGTTAAAAAAATAAACATCTATACCTAAATAATATGTGCAAAAGATAGAAAATATTCATTAATTATATTAACTAACATTGGCATAATCCAAACTAAAATAGCAGCACCTAAAACAGGCTTGAATAAGAAACTCAACTGAAATACATTTACCTGAGGAGCTGTCTTTGAAATTACGCCTAAGATTATATCCTGACCTAATGTCGCTAAAAGTACTGGAGAAGCAATTTGTAATCCCATGTACAAAACATTTGAAGACAACTCTATCAAATAATCCATATTCACAAGTTGATCTAAAGGAATAGAAGTAGCACCAAGAGGAAATATCGTAATACTTCTAATTAAAGCTTGAATTAGCCAATAAATTCCCCCAAGCTCAATAAAAATTAAAACCCCAAAAAGAGAAAAACATTTCCCTAATATTGACACCTGACTTGACGTAGTAGGATCCAAAACCATTGCAGAAGATAGTCCCATTTGCATATTTATCATATCTGCACCAGCCTCTATTGCAATCAAAATCAATTGAGCCATATAACCAATCATAGCACCGACTACTATATTCAAAAATATAGAAAGTGCAAAAGAATCTTGTATAACATTGACATTAGGTTTCATTATACCAGTTAGTACAATAGTAAGCATCAAAACAAAACTGAGTTTTACAAGTCCTGGAATTTCTTTTCTGTTAAAAACAGGAGCTAGTCTTATAAAACCAAGTAGACGTGAAAAAATAAGAATACCTGCTGCTAAATAAGTATTCATCAAAGGAAACATTTTCATTAATTCATTAATAATATTTTCCAACTACTTCACTCCTTTATTAACAGGAGGCGGAATTACATCTACCCCATCAATTTGTAAATACTCAGGAGCAATATCACAAGGCAAAAATTCAAATCCGTCAACAGTTTTAAACTCAGTATGATATTCATCAACATCTACTCGAATACGTCTATCTCCATCTACGGTTTGAACTATTACATAAGTCTTACCCTCCTTTTTAGGCTTGAATAAAATAATCTGTTTTGTATTATCAATTGTTTGAACAGGTAAAACATCTGCAATACTATTATCTTCTACCACAACACTGCGTACAATAGCATCAGAAAAAATCATATAATCCTCAAGTCCATAAGCTTTGACAGGAAATATCAACATAATTAAAGCTAATACAATTTTTTTCATTCACTATCTTCCTAAAATTTTATTAGTTTCTACAAAATCAGGTTTTGGCATAGGAGTCCTTTGACTTGGTAAATATTTTATTTTCTGATTATTATCAATAAAAGGTACCTTACCAGGATTTTTCATTATTTCATTTATAGTAGGTTGATTTTTAAACTTATCATTCATCTCATGCTCAAATGGAGCTGTATACTTATAATAATCAGAAGAAAGTACATATGTATCATTTTTAGATACAGCATTAAAAGCCAGAGCCATTCCATCAGTAAAAAAGTTTTTAAGAAGATTTATATATCCTATACCTCCAATAACAATTACTAGAAATACTCCAAGAATTTTTGGAGCAGCAGCAATAGTTTGCTCTTGTACCTGCGTAACTGCTTGTAAAATACCTACAACAAGTCCAATACCTGCTGCAACCAATACACAAGGCATTGATATTACAAGCATTAATAAAAATCCTCTCGCTAAATATTCAACTAACGGTTCCATTTATTACCCTTTCCAATAATTTTTAATTGTAACTTGTAACAAGCCCTTGAACGATTAATGCCCAACCATCTACCGCAATAAATATCAACAACTTAAACGGTAAAGAAATAATTGTAGGCGATAACATAAACATCCCTAAAGCAAGTAATATATTTGCAACTACAAGGTCAAGTACAATAAATGGTACAAATATAATAAATCCTATCTCAAAAGATGTTTTTAATTCACTAATGATAAAAGCAGGAGCCACTTGCCATACAGTAATTTCATCAGGACTTTTAGGAGGAGTCTTTTGCGTCATTTCTACAAAAAATGCTAAATCACTTTCCCTTGTCTGCTTCATCATAAATTCTTTTAAAGGCTTTGACCCCTCATTTATTGCTTCTATCATATTTTGATTTTTCTGATATGGAACTGAACCCATTTCATACATTTTTTGAAAAGTTCCACCCATAGTATAAAAAGTCAAAATCATTGCTAAGCCGATTATTACAATAGAAGGAGGTACCTGTTGTGTCCCCATAGCAGTCTTTAGCATTGAAAATACAATAACAAATCTCAAAAAACTTGTCATACAACAAAACACAAAAGGAATTAGTGAAAACAAAGTCATCACTATCAGCATTTGTAAAACCGGATTCATATTATGTAAAACGCTATCCATTTATCTCTATCCTTATATTCTGTTAATTATATTTTGAAATACAGTAGTTTCTCTTTTTTTCGGGAAATCAACAATTGTAGGCAAGTCATCAACAGATGATTTTTTATCAACAATTTTTTGCAAAGAGGAATTATCATCCAATTTTGAAATTAAAGATGTCCTATCTACATCAGATGCGACAAGAAACCTTTCTTTTCCTGCACGGATAACATATAAATTTTTACGAGGAGCAAGACTAATACAATCTTCTACATTCAAAAATTTTGATTTTGAAGAAGTCCCAAATCCTGCTGCTGTTTTTTTATACACAAACAATGCAAGAAAAATTAATCCAACCATAGCTGTTGTATAAACTATAAAATTTATTAAATATCCGCTCATCTTATCCCTCCATCAAGTCTTAATTATAAAGAAAATCATAAAAAATTCTATTAAATATCTTCATCCTCAAGTTCAAAATCACTATAATCAAACTCATCCTCATCAGAAGCATCAGGAGATTGAGCAACAGGCTCATTACCTAACGCATCATCAAATTGTGGTTCATTTTCATTCTGCTCAAAAACTTGGTTTTCTTCATAATTTTGTACAGGCAATTCTTCATTTTGCTCAACTGACATAGCTGTTGATTTTCCACCTTGTGCAATAACTTCATCAATTTTTACACCATACCTGTCATTTACAATAACAAGCTCACCTTTGGCTATTGGTTTATTTTCTACCGATAAAGTTACTTTATTATCATAAATTGATGTCAAATCAACTACCAATCCCTCTTCGATATTTTTTAATTCTCCAAGAGTAATTCTTACTGAATCAAACTGTGCATCCATTTCAACTTCGATGCTATCCCAAAGATTATCAGCAGTGTTTCCACTCATATTATCTCCTTCCTCGTTGTCTAAAGGCATAACAAGACCCAAATTTGGAGTTAAATTTATAGCCTTTTCATAGCCTTTAAAAGACAATGTCATCTTATTCAAATCACTGTTTTCAAAAACAACTATATCATCTACATCAAGGTGTTTTAAATCATACATAGTAAATCGTGTAGAGCCGACTTTTACCCCAACATCAAGCGGACTTGTAGAAAAATCAGCATAACTGAACTTATCTCCCTTAGAAACAATTTCCTCAGGTTTTAATAATACAGAAGGTAAAGATATAATAAATTTAGACGCAGAAAAACCTTCTACATCTTTAATTAAAAAAGTCAAATGAACAACATCAAAATTAGTTCTTTTCAACGTAGGGGGAGGTGGGGATAAAAATTGAGATATAGCATTAAACATATAGTCATTAAAAGCAGTAATAATCTTTGCTTCCAAATCAGTTAATTTATTAAGATTTATACGTTTTGTAGAAGAACCTAATGTCCTGTCTAGTATAATACCAACAGAATTTTCAGAAATCCTAAAAAACATATCATGCTGCTTATCAATACGAATTTTAGTAACAAAATAAGACTCTTTATCCATAAGAGTATTAATATTTTTACTTATTCCGGCCAATTCAAACTTTAATCCGGGAAGAAAAAACTCGTCACTAGCTTGCTGAACAACCGGTGGATAAGTCTTTTTAAACCAGTTGTATTGGGCATACAATTCTTTGTATTCAATTGAGTTTATATTATCATTTACCATACGTTAGCTAACTATCCCTTTTCAAGTCTGATAATGAATATTCCCCATAAATACAATATCTGAATTACTACATCTTCACATCAACCTTTTAATGGATATTTTTATAAAATCAACATATTTTTTTATAGTAAAATCAACTTATGGTGAAAAATGCATACATACACATACCATTTTGCAAACAAAAATGTAAATATTGCTCATTTATTTCTTTTCCGAAAATTGAATTAAAAAATGAGTATATTAATGCACTTATAAAAGATATAAATACCAACTACAACAAAAAAAATCTTTCAACAATTTATTTCGGAGGAGGAACCCCATCCCTTCTCACGATAGATGATTTTTCAAAAATTCTACAACAACTACATTTTGATAACAAAACAGAGATTACAGTCGAAATCAATCCTGAAACAGTAAATAATAATTATTTAAAAGAATTGAAAAGTATAGGAGTAAACAGACTCAGCATAGGCTGTCAAACATTCAATGACAATATATTACAGCAAATAGGAAGAAGACATTCTTCCCAAGACGTTATCAAAACAGTACATCTAGCCCAGGATAACAATTTTGATAATATAAGTCTTGATTTCATATATGGACTTCCAAATCAAAGTATACAAAGTTTTACAAATGATTTAGAAACTGCTGCAAAATTAGAAATACAACACATATCTTTATATGGATTAAAAATAGATGAAGGTTGCTATTATTATAATAATCGACCACAAAATTTGCCTGATGAAGATACACAAGCTGATATGTATATTCAATCTATAAACACATTAAAAAAACAAAATTTTGTACATTATGAAATAAGTAATTTTGCAAAGAAAGGCTATGAATCACAACACAATCTAAACTATTGGAATAACTCAAATTACTATGGGTTTGGATGTGGTGCACATGGCTACAAAAATAACATCAGGTACTCTAAAAGCACAAATATAAATGAATACATAACAAATCCAAAAGCTTATGCAACAGAACATGTTGTAACTGAACAGGAGAAATTAGAAGAAGAAATTTTTCTTGGATTAAGAAAAATAACCGGAATTAATATAAAAGAAATCAACAACAAATTTGGTATAAATTTCCGCAAAAAGTACGCCAATCAAATAAAAAGGTTTACCGAATTACAGTATCTTTTAGAAACTAATGAAGGTTATAAACTATCAGAGAATGGAATACTTTTAAGTAATAATATTTTATGTGAATTTTTAGAATAAAAAGCCTGTATTAAAAATACAGGCTTTTAGATTTATAATATATTAATAACTAATCTTATGCAGCTGAATTTGTCTTTTCAGTATCAGCCGTTTTTACAGCCTTTTTGAATACTTTTTTATATGTATCATCAGCGGATTTACCTATTTCGTAGAAGAAATTCTTCACCTTTTCAGAAAACTTCAATTTTTCTCCTTCTAATGGAACAATCTTTTCCCACCTTGAACCTTTACGCCCGACTGCGACACCAAGAGCAACCCAAGTCGCTAAAAGTGCAGCTGCAACACCTCCTGCAATATAAGAAGCAGGTACTTTCTTTTCAGCTTCATCATAGTCTATATCTACCAATTTTCCGTTATAACTTGATTTATTTGATAAATTTAAAGAATTTGAAACATTTTGTGAAGAGTTTGCCCTAAAATTAACACTTGAAACAGACCTTAACATACTAAAAACCTCCTTTATAACTAACATTATTTGATTTTGTACAAAAGACCAAAGATACAAAACACCTAACAAGACAATTTTTGCTCAAATATGAAAGGTTTTCAATAATATTTACAAAAGTTTACAAAATTAGTGGAATATTTTTTTAACCAGTGTCATCTTATAAAGTAGAAGGAGAAATTTAACATGGTTTTAAGTCAAGATACATTAATCTACATTGAAGAAAATGAAAAAATTGAAGCAAGTATTGCAGCAAAAGGTTTTGCTAATGTTGAAACACAAAATAGAGTATACATAAACACACTAGGTGCAGAACTAGCTTTAAAGTATCTTGTATCTGAAAACATTAACATAGAAAATATAAGAAATGTTCATTCTATAAAAAAAGTAATAGAAGAACTTGATATTGCTGATATAATGTTACCTAACATTCACATTGATGTAAGAGTGGTATTTGATGACAACCTTATATTTATTCCAAAAACTCATTTTGAATATGAGATAACTCCTGACATATATATTGTATTCAAACTTGCAGAAAATTTAAGTCAGGTTAGTTTTCTAGGCTTTTTTGAACCTAAATTAATAAACAAAAACAATTCAAATGAAGACTACTACTTCATTGAAAAAGAAAAATTAAATTCACCTATTGATCTAAAAAATTTCATAACAAACTTTAAAGGCAATACAAATCAAAACCTTTCAGAAGAAGAGTTAGAAAAATCAGAAACAATTATATTGTCAATGATAGACAATACAATTTCTAAAAGAGATAAAAAATTATTACTAAAACAACTCACACAATCCTTACAATTAAGGGATAAATTCATCGAATATGAAAACTTTGAATTACTTTCATACAGAGCAATTACAGATAATGATATCCAAAAACGAGAAATTCAATCCCAAGAAATAATACCAGTATCCGGTTTTGATAACATTCTTGAACAAGAAACAACTGAAGAAAATATAAACTTAAATAATGACATTGATTCAATTCCTAGTATTGATGATATAACAGCAAATGATACAGATAATATTACTAAAGATAATTCAATTGACTCAAAAGACCAGACTAAATTAAACTCCGGAGACTTACTTGAAGATGCCGCAACTCTAGGAACAACAGCAATTCTTGGGGCTGGTGCTGCAGTTGATGCTATTACAGACGGGATTGAAACAATTAAAAACAGAACAGAAATAGTTTCGGATATAGCAGATAGTATTACAGAATCAATTCCTACGATTCAAGACATAGATTCTCTTGTAGACCTAGGACTTGAAACAGAAACTCCAAATAATGATACTCCTGAAATAATATCATTTAGTGATATAGAACCTTTAAATGTTGATACAGAAAATTCAAAAGAAGAAGAATTCACTGAGGAATTTATATCATTGGAAAATGTCCAAGATAAAGAAACCACTATTGACGATGAAAACTTCTCAGAAAATTTATACAATTTTGACAATAACATATCACTAGATGAAACGCAAATCCCAAATATGGATATACCTCCACTTCCTGATACAGATAACTATCAAGATGAAACAATTTCACTTGATAATACAATTAATCCTGAAAATTTTGACGATGTAAAAACAGATTTTGACAATGAAATTCCAGAAACTGAAATAATATCTCTTGATGATGTTGACACATCTTCAATAAATAATGAACCGGAAGAAGAAACTTTTGACAATACAATTTCATTTGACGAAAATAATACCACAGAAGATATTATAACAAATAATACAGAAATGTTTGATACCTCTTCTGAGGAATTAGAAGCCGAAATGCTCGATACAAATTTTGACGATAATTTAATATCAGATACAATATCACAAGAATCAAACACAATAGAAGAATTAGTTGAAGAACCGCAGATTATTGAATCAATAACAGATAAATCGGATGAAGAATTAACTGATGAAAATAATATAAATATTGAAGACGGAAATTCAAATTCTAATACAGAAGCATTTGGAAAAAATTTACTTGAAAGCCTATCTGAAGAAAACATTGATGATATTTCAATAGATTCAATTGATAACAGTTCTTTTGACACATCAAATAATACAGATGTAGATGACATATCATCTAATGATCTTTTAGCAGAAATAGATAATGTGCTGAATGCATCTAATAACTATGATCAAGAAGAAATTACAAATCATACAGATACAAATAATGACATTCAAAATGAAATCAATAACGAAAATAGTTTTTCTGAGGATATGCCAAATACACACATAGAAGACTTACTTGGATTTGGCGATTCTGAAACAGATGAGAATTATGAAAACCATACAGAGGCTCCACAAATAGTAAACAATACCCCTAAAGATGATATAGCCTCACTTGTAGACCAAATTGAAACAAACTATATTCCTGATGAAAATATTGAAGATGATCAAAACAATGAAAAACTAAGTATGCTATTTGATGATGAAAAAAATTACGATTATGAAGATAACGAAACACAAATAGAAGATGATGGATATGTAAACGATAATAATCTATATACCCAAACAGATAACAATGAAGATTTTATTCAATCTGCACCAGGAGCTGCTTTATATAATAAATCATCAGGCAGTCTTGTAAATAAAAAAATGATACTTGCATCAGCAGTAATTATAGCCGTAATAGCTTCTGCTTCAGCATTTATATTTCTTAAATCAAAAAATAATACTTCTGACATAAACACAATTACACAAAATAATAATGAAACAGGTATCATTGAAAATACTTCAAATAATACACCATCAGATATTACAGGACAAAATGATACACAATCAAATATACTAGAAACTAACACTCCAGACATAAACGAAATAAATAAAAAAGAATTACAAAAAATAAAAGCAAATAAAGAATTAAAAAATATAAAACAAAATACGAAAACAAAGTCAGCTACAGCATCAGAATCATATTTATCTGTTGATAAATTAGTCTGGGATGTACCTGATTACCTTTCATACAGTAATAAAATAAAAAGCTATCTTATGACTGCAGGTAAAAGTATCAAATTATCACTATCAGCAGACCTACTTCTTGCGACAGAATACGCATATTCTAACCAAATAAAAGTAAATATTAACATGGATCCAAACGGTAATGTACAGAGTGCTAATATTGTAAGTAGCAGCGGATCAAAACAAATAGATGAAATTGTGTTACAATCTGTTAAAAATACGTTAAATGTCATCAAACCGCCATCTGGAGAGGTTAAAGGGCCTAATTTTAATTTGGGACTTATAATATATTTATAAATATGCTATAATATTGTTGAATAAAGGAAATAAGAAGTGGAATTAGCTCAAGACAAAATAGATTTAATAGAAAAAATAATAAAAAACGACAAAAAATTTACAAATAATGAAGATTTGTATGATGATTTTTTCAACGAAACATGCAAACGTTCATTTTTAATTATCAAGACAGTAACATCTGACGTAACTTTAGAAGCATATTTAAGAAAAATCGCAACCACTTCAATATTGAACGTATTAAAAAGTTCAGGAAGATTAAGAAGAACCAGAGATGGCTACATTTCAACAGGAGAGGTATCTCTTGAAACCCTCACCCCTGATACAAGAACAGATTATTCCACTGCAAAAATTTCATACTCAAGCATAAAAATTCAGGAAACTCCTGAGGATATTGTTATAAAAAAAGAGATTTTACAAAAAGTTATTGACTCAGTATATGCGATTAGTGATGCAGAGCCTGAAAAAAAATACTTGGATTTATATATAATGCGATATGAAAAAGGAATGACACAAAATGAAATTTCATCAGAGACAGGTCTTTCTCAATCTGAAGTTTCGAAAAGGTTATTCAAATTAATGGAAAAAGTAAAGCAAGCATTTAACTAGACAGGTGATAAAATATGAAATGTCCTGTCTGTAAGAAAAACATCCCTGATAATTTACTAAAATGCCCATATTGTAAAGCCAGAACAGGTTTGGTTTGCAAACATTGTAATACAGTAAATTCTATCTTTGACTTGAAATGTAAAAACTGTGGAGAAGAAATATTAAAGATATGTCCTAACTGCTCAAGTGTAAACTTTCCTGAAACAGAAAAATGCAGAAAATGTGGATACTCTTTTGAAAAAAAAGAAGAGCAAATAGAGAAAACTAATGAAAATATCGAAATAAAACTTGAGTACCCTCCCAATTTCGTATCTCAAGAAAGTGCAAAAAACATTCTTGTAAAAGGCATTTTATCAAAAGACAAAAAAATATTTTCGCTCAGTGGAGAAAAAGGCATAGGCAAAACAATTGTCCTCAAAGCTGCCATGCAAGAATTACTTGACAAGCACTATTCTTGGATATATGGCAAATGTACTTCAATTACGCAACTGACTGTTGGCGGTCTAATACAGGATATGTTGCTTAACTTGTTTAATTTACCTAATATATGTATAAACAACTTGCAATTTAAAAAAGATGCATCAAAGTTTTTTAAAAATGAATTTCCTGAACTATCCAATAACGAAGTCTTTGACCTGCTTAATTTCTTATATCCTCATACAGAAGGAAATTTTGAAGACCTATTCATAAATAAAGCAAAGACTTTTAATTGTCTATTCAAAGTATTTGATAAAATTGCATTAGACAATCAAATTATTTTTGTAGTTGACAATTTTGATTATATAGACGGATTTTCGTATGAATTCATCACACACTTAATTAAAAGACCAAATATTTGGAATTCATTAAAATTTTTACTAATATATAACGAAGCAAAACCGGCTAAGGGATATTTTTATTTTCCACAACAAAAAAATAAAAATATGTACCTCGATATTGCAATAGCACCTTTAGACTTTGAACAAATGCAATTATTAGTAAAAAATAAAGAAACTGCTATTGAAGGTTTTCCAAGCATATCAAAAAATGAACAAATTCAAATATACAAAATAAGTAACGGTAATCCCTCATACATAAACCACGCATTATGTCTAAAATTTGACTGCCAACTATCTGATCAGCCTTTTGAGCTCAGCACAAATTTTAAAGGACTGCTTGAGTTTAGATTGGGTCTACTCGCTCATATAAACCCTATCGCGTATGACATACTAATAGGAGCAGCGATTTTAGGAGATAAAATTAATATTAATCTACTAAAAGAAATATTTGAAGTAGATGAGAAAAAATTCCTTGATATAATGACATACCTGCAAAAAATGGATTATGTAACGCAAATGAATGAAATCTTCTTTGAATTCAGCAGTCAACTTCTATGGGAAACAATCATTAATAATGCTAAAAAAGATCCAAACTATGAAGCAATAAATAAAAAAATATTTTCATCACTTACTTCGTTTACACTAAACTCAATAACAGTTTTAGCACTAATTGCCCAAAATTTAAAAGAAGCATCGCTTGCACTAAATATTTGGACAAAAAACACACGACTAGCAGCATTCATAGGCGATGCAAATTTATATGCCATAGCACAAAAACAATCAATGGCACTTATAAACGAATTTGATGAGACAGCAACATTAAACACAAGATTCAATATATCAGAACGTCTTGGGAAACTACTTGCAAATTCTAATCCTTCAGAAGCTATGGATTACCTCCCTGATGCAATATCAAATGCTCAAACAAATGGTAATAAACAAAAAGAAATTGAATTGCTTGCATATTTATCAACATGCTGCAGAAAAACAGGAAATTATTATGGCGAAGTTGAATGTGTAGATGCAGTATTAGAAAAGACTAAACCCGAAAATAAATTAGAAGTTGCACTATTAAAATGTACAAAACTTCAAGCACTTTTGAACATAGGTAACTGCGGCCAAATTATTAACATGATTGATACAGAAATAATGCCTGTATTTGATGAATTTTTTACAAAAAATAAAAATACCAAACACATATCTTTAGAATTTGTCTATGAAACTTGGCTAAAAACGTATTTAATGTTAGCTAATGCACTAATATTACAAGGGAATGACCGCTCTTTTGAAATCCTTACAATACTTTTTGACATAATCGAGAGAGATAAAATAAAAAATGAATTATTCATCTGCAAATGTAAACTAGCCCTTGCCTTTGCAAATACAATGAAAGGCTCATATACAGATTCAGAAAAAATGCTTGAAGAAGTACTTAAACTATACCAAGAAAATACAATGGATAATGAAACAGTCCTACGTTGGAATTTCATTAATACTATAAACAATTTTCTAAGAAAACGATACGAAGGCATGCAAGAAGACCTATTCCAAATAGTTACTTTTGCAAATAACAATGGAGACAATTTCACCAAAAACATACTAAAAACACTTCTTGGAAAAATTTTCAAAGACAATGATCAAACAAAACAAGCAATGGAAATCTATAATGATCAAATTGCATATTTTGCAAAAGAAAAAATGGCAATTGGAGCACTTTTCACATGGTATCTGATAGCTGAAGCTACACTTATCACAGAAGGGCCACAAAACGCTATGGAAATAGCAGAACAAGCCCTTCAAGTCGCACAAAATCCTAAAATAGATAATTATTTCTTTGTAATTCTATTAAAGACAATAATTATAGAAGCCTGCATCACTATATCAGATTTTGATACAGCAAAAATACATCTTGAGTCAGCAATCAATATTGCTGAAAAATTCAATATGAATGATCTTCTATCAAGATTATACTTGCTATATGGCAAATACCTGCAAGAAATAGGACTTGTAAAATCTCCACAACAAAAACAATACATCGAAGGTGCTTCCAAAATGTATGAAAAAGCACAAAATCTAGTTACAAAAACAAAAAATAATTCTGTAAACATTAAAATTCAAAAAGCTAAAAAGGTTCTAAAAACTTTCTGCCAAATTAATTGCATACTAATCGAAGGCATAACCAAAGAATAGTTAGTAAGCCTAACTTGATTATGTATTGACATTTTCAAAATCAAGAGTTATAATCCTTTTATAAAAGAGGAGGAAAAATTATGCATAATTGCGAACACGAACATTGTAATCACCAACATGGAAACTGTGGGCACCATCATGGAGAAGGTTGCCATAATCACGAACACGGTCATCAATGTCACCATGGAGAAAAAGAAAGCTGTCAATGGGGAGGTAAAAGAGAAGGAGCAGGCAGAAAATGTGAAAATCCTAAAATTCCTTTTAACAGAAGACTAAGTGAAGAATCTATCAATAAAATAAAAACTTATGCAGCAGAAAACAACATAACAGAAACAGAAGCACTTGAAAGAGCAATAAAAAATTTATAAACTATAAACTAAATATTTATTAAAAAAGACACATAGATTATTCTATGTGTCTTTTTATATTCTTTACCTGAAAGTTTATTTCATAGCATTTTCAACAGCTACTGCAACAGCAACAGTTGCACCAACCATTGGGTTATTACCCATACCGATTACACCCATCATTTCTACGTGAGCAGGAACTGATGAAGAACCAGCAAATTGAGCATCTGAGTGCATTCTACCCATAGTATCAGTCATACCATAAGAAGCAGGACCAGCTGCAACGTTATCAGGGTGAAGTGTTCTACCAGTACCACCACCAGAAGCTACAGAGAAGTATTTTCTACCATTTTCAATAGCCCATTTTTTATAAGTACCAGCTACAGGGTGTTGGAAACGAGTTGGATTAGTTGAGTTACCAGTGATAGAAACATCAACACCTTCATGAATCATGATTGCAACACCTTCAGAAACATCATCTGCACCATAGCATTTTACTTTTGCTCTTTCTCCGTCTGAGAATGGTTGTTCTTTAACGATTTTTAATTCGCCTGTTTTGTAATCATATTTAGTTTCTAC